>NZ_JAFAVV010000810.1 GCF_019242285.1 Bradyrhizobium sp. | reverse complement strand
ACGATCGCCTCCATCCGCGCCTGGCCGAAGGCGCCGCGCGACTGCTTGTTGGCAAGCACGTCGCGGAGCGTCGTGACCTGCGAGGTCAGGTCGGTGAGGTTCTTGTGGGCATTGTCGATGATGCCGAGCCGCTCGTGCAGCACACGGAGCGAATCCATGGTGTTGCGGGTCGACTGCTCCATCGACTGGCCGACGCGGTGCGTGACCGAGTCGAGCCGCTCGTTGACCGCGCGCGCCATCTCGGCCTGGCGGCCGGCCAACGCCTGCGTCATCGCATCGACCCGGCCGTTGGATTCGCTCTGCGTGCGCATCACCTCGTGGAGCCGCGCTTCCAGCGCGTCGGCGCGCGCGGCCTGCGCCAGCGCGAACGCGGCGCCTCGGTTGCCGGATCGCGCTACCGCCACCGCGATGACGACGAGAAGCACGAGTGTGAGCGCGGCGAAGCCGCTCAGGGCCTCGCCGAGATGCACCGGCCAGTCGCCGATCAGGAACAGGACCTGGTTCATGTTCATGCGAGCTATGTAACCGATTCGTTGGCTTGGCGCGAACGAAGGGCGAACGTTTACGGTGAATTGTCGGTCGATTTTCATGGTTAACGGTCGGTGAAAAATCATGGTTAGCGAAGCCTTAACGACAGGCCGCAGCGCATTGACCGGGGAACACCGACCGCTTAAATCGCGCGCCATGCCCCTCAGAGAGATCATCATCCTGCCGGACAAGCGGTTGCGGCTCGTCTCCAAGCCTGTCGAGAAGGTCACGGCGGAGATCCGCAAGCTGGCGGAAGACATGTTCGAGACCATGTACGACGCCCCCGGCATCGGGCTCGCGGCGATCCAGGTCGCCGAGCCCGTGCGGCTGATCACCATGGATCTTGCCAAGCCGGATGAGAACGGCGAGACCAATCGGCAGCCGCGGGTCTTCATCAACCCGGAAATCCTGTCCTCGTCGGAGGAGAAATCGGTCTACGAGGAAGGCTGCCTGTCGATTCCCGAATATTACGAGGAGATCGAGCGGCCGGCCAAGGTGCGTGTGCGCTTCACCGATCTCGACGGCAAGCTGCATGAGGAGGACGCGGAAGGGCTGTTCGCCACCTGCATCCAGCACGAGATCGACCATCTCAACGGCGTGCTGTTCATCGACTATCTGTCCAAGCTGAAGCGCGACCGCGTGCAGAAGAAGTTCTCCAAGGCCGCCAAGCGCGCCGAGGAGTAACGCACCGAGCGAGTGTCATGCCCCTTCGTCTGATCTTCATGGGCACGCCCGACTTCTCCGTGCCGACGCTGCTGGAACTGGTGGCGCATGGGCATGAGATCGCGGCCGTCTATACCCGTGCGCCAAAACCCGGCGGACGGCGCGGACTGGGGTTGCAGCCGACCCCGGTCGAGATCGAGGCGCGGCGGCTCGGCATTCCGGTCTTGACCCCGAAGACGCTGAAGACGCCGCAGGCGCTGGCGGAGCTTTCGGCCCACGCGGCGGATGCCGCGGTCGTCGTGGCCTATGGCATGATCCTGCCGCAGGCGATCCTGGATGCGCCGAAGCTCGGCTGCTTCAACCTGCATGCCTCGCTGCTGCCGCGCTGGCGCGGCGCCGCGCCGATCAATCGCGCCATCATGGCGGGCGATGCCGAGACCGGCGTCATGGTGATGAGGATGGATGTCGGCCTCGACACCGGCGACGTGGCGATGGCGGAGCGCGTCGCGATCACGGATGGAATGACGGCGTCCGACCTGCACGACCGGCTGGCGCCGCTCGGCGCCGATCTGATGGTCCGCGCGATGGCAGCGCTGGAGCGTGGTGCGCTGCAATTGACGAAGCAGGCGGAAGAGGGCGTGACCTATGCCGCCAAGATCGAGAAGGCCGAGGCGCGGATCGATTGGAGCAAGCCGGCGCACGCCGTGCTGCGCCACATTCACGGCCTGTCGCCGTTTCCCGGTGCCTGGAGCGAGCTGGCGCTCGATGCGGCGCCGCCGGCGCGGATCAAGATTCTCCGCTGCGAACTGGCGGAAGGCGCGGGCACGCCGGGCGCGGTGCTGGACGACCGCCTCGCGATCGCCTGCGGCGCGGGTGCGATCCGCATCGTCGAATTGCAGCGCGCCGGCAAGGCGCCGATGCAGGCCGCGGACTTCTTGCGCGGCACGCCGCTGAAGGCGGGAGCGCGAATGCAATGAACATTCGGCCCGAATCGTCGGGTGATTTTGTGGCCGTTCGGGCCATCCTGCGCGAGGCCTTCGCCGGCGACGACGAGGCCGATCTGGTCGATCGCCTTCGCAACGATGGCGATCTCCTGTTGTCGATGGTGGCCGAGGAGGCGGGGCAGGTCGTCGGCCATGTCGCCTTTTCACGGCTATGGCTGCGGCACGATGGGCAGCGCCTGCCGGGCGTCAGCCTTGCGCCGCTGTCCGTCATGCCCGGTCACAGGCGACACGGCATCGGTGCGGCGCTGGTGGAGGCCGGGCATGGCCGTCTGCGGCACGCCGGCGAAAGCATCATCTTCGTGCTCGGCGATCCCGCCTATTACGGCTGCTTCGGCTATTCGATCGCGGCCGCCCGGGCTTTCGATTGCGTCTATGCCGGACCGCATTTTCAGGCGCTGGTCCTGACGAGCCTGGCGCCGAAGGCGGGCGCGATCACCTATGCTGCATCGTTCGACGGCCTGGCGTAGTCTTCCACACATGCCCCGCTACAAGCTCATCATCGAATATGACGGCGCGCCGTTCGCAGGCTGGCAACTCCAGGCCGACCAGCCGAGCGTGCAGGGCGCGCTCGAAGCCGCGGTCAAGGCGACCTGCGGCGAGGATGTCCGGGTGCATGGCGCGGGCCGCACCGATGCCGGCGTGCATGCGCTCGGCCAGGTCGCGCATTGCGACATCGCAAAACCTTTTCGTGCCGATCGGCTGCGGGATGCGCTGAACGCGCATCTGCGGCCAAATCCCATCGCCGTGCTCTCGGCCGCGATCGTGCCCGAGACGTTCGAGGCGCGATTCTCCGCCGTCAAGCGGCACTATCTCTATCGCATCCACAACACGCGGGCGAACCTCGCGCTCGAGATCGGGCGGGTCTGGCGCGTGCCGCGGCGGCTCGACGCCGATGCGATGCATGCGGCCGCGCGCCGCCTGCTCGGCAAGCACGATTTCACCACCTTCCGCGACACCGAGTGCCAGGCGAAGTCGCCGGAGAAGACGCTCGACCAGCTCGATGTGATCCGCCAAGGCGATGCGATCCGCATCGTCACCTCGGCGCGCTCGTTCCTGCACAGCCAGGTGCGCTCGATGGTGGGCTCGCTGGTCTGGGTCGGCGAGGGCCGCTGGAGCGCCGACGATCTCGCCGCCGCCCTCGCCGCACGCAACCGCGCCGCTTGCGGCGTGGTTGCGCCACCGGAAGGGCTTTATCTGGTGAAGGTGGATTATTGAGCCCGGAATCGCAGGGTGGGCTAAGCTTCGCCGAAGCTCGCAGAGCGAAGGCGGAAGCGTGCCCACCATTCTCTCAGCAGCACGGCTTGAAATGGTGGGCACGCTCCTGTCTTTGCGTGGCGTGCCCGCAGTGTACGCGGCCGCTTAGCCCACCCCTACGGATGTCGCTGCATTCAAGCAAAATACCGTGCCAATATCCCGCGATAGATACGTGTCAGCTTCTCGATGTCCTCGATCGAAGCGCGCTCGTCGACCTGGTGCATGGTCTGGCCGAGCAGGCCGAACTCGATCACCGGGCAGTAGCTCGAAATGAAGCGCCCGTCCGAGGTGCCGCCGGTGGTGGACAGCTCGGGAGTCCGGCCCGTCACCTCCTCGATCGCGGCGATCGCGAGATCGGTGAACGGTCCGGGCCTGGTCAGGAACACGTTGGAGTTCGACGGCAGCCACTCGATACGTGCGCGGATGCGGTCGCCGGCGGCCTTGGCGAGCCGCGCCTCGACCAGCGCGCGCAGCGATTGCTGGCTGTGGCAGTCGTTGTAGCGGATGTTGAATTTCGCACGCGCCTGGCCAGGGATCACGTTGGTGGCGCTGTTGCCGACATCGACCGAGGTGAATTCGAGATTGGACGGCTGGAATTGCCTGCTGCCCTGGTCGAGCGGCTCGTCGGCAAGCGCCACGATCAAGCGCGCAATGTCCGGCACCGGGTTCGCCGCGCGCTGCGGATAGGCGACGTGGCCCTGCCGGCCTTCGACGTGGAGCGTGCCGGACTGCGAGCCGCGGCGGCCGACCTTGATGCAGTCGCCGAGCACCTGCTGGCTGGAAGGTTCGCCCAGCACGCAATGGTCGAATGTCTCGCCGCGCGCGGCCACCCATTGCAGCAGCTTGACGGTACCGTTGACGGACACGTCCTCCTCGTCGCCGGTGATCAAAAACGAGATCGAGCCGTTGCCGTCCGCGCGCGGCCTGCCGCCATGCGCGGCGAGATGTTCGAGCACGGCGGCGACGCCGCAGGCGATGCCACCCTTCATGTCGACCGCGCCGCGGCCGTAGAGAAAGCCGTCCTTCACCTCGCCGTAAAACGCGCCGTGGCGCCAGGCGCTCTCGTCGCCCGCCGGCACCACATCGGTGTGGCCGGCGAAGGTGAGATGCGGCGCCTCGCTGCCGATGCGGGCATAGAGGTTATCGACGTCGGCGGTGCCCACTTCGGAGAAGGTGACGCGATGGGTCTCGAAGCCGTGTGCTTTGAGCAGCTCTTCGAGAACGCCGAGCGCGCCGGCGTCGGCAGGCGTGACGGACGGGCAGCGGATCAGGGCCTGCGCGATAGAGAGAGCATCGGTCATGGCCCGCCGTCCGTATTGGTCGTGATGCGATCGAAACCTGAGTCGGTCAGTCCCGCAGCAGCTCGTTGATCGAGGTTTTCGAACGGGTCCGCTCGTCGACGCGCTTCACGATGACGGCGCAAGCCGTGGACGGCCCCGGCTGGCCGTTCTTCATCGGCTTGCCCGGCAGCGCGCCCGGCACCACCACGGAATATTCCGGCACCTCGCCCACGAACACCTCGCCGCTCTCGCGGTCGACGATCTTGGTGGAGGCGCCGAGGAACACGCCCATCGCCAGCACCGCGCCCCGGCGCACGATCACGCCCTCGGCGACCTCGCTGCGCGCGCCGATGAAGCAGTCGTCCTCGACGATCACGGGTTCGGCCTGCAATGGCTCCAGCACGCCGCCGATGCCGACGCCGCCGGAAATGTGCACCCGCTTGCCGATCTGGGCACAGGAGCCGACGGTGGACCAGGTGTCGATCATGGTCGCCTCATCGACATAGGCGCCGAGATTGACGAAGGACGGCATCAGCACGACGTTGCGGGCGATGAAGGCGGAGCGGCGCACGATCGTGCCGGGCACGGCGCGGAAGCCGGCGTCGCGAAAACGGTTCTCGCCCCAGCCGTCGAATTTCGAGGGCACCTTGTCCCACCACGATGCCTTGCCGGGGCCGCCGGGAATCGCGCTCATGTCGTTGAGGCGGAACGACAGCAGCACCGCCTTCTTCAGCCATTGATGCACGTTCCATTTGCCGCTCGCGTCGCGCTCGGCGACCCGCGCCTCGCCCTTGTCCAGAAGCTCGAGCGCATGGTCGACCGCCTCGCGCACCTCGCCCTTGGTCGCGGTCGAGATGCCGTCGCGCGCGTCGAACGCGCCGTTGATGGTGGTTTCGAGCTGGGTGGCGGACATCGAGTCTTTCCTTGGCCGAATGTTCTAGCGGCTTTTTCGGGATTTGCGCGAAGAGAGTCAAGCTTTGTAGGATGGTAGAGCGGCGTAGGGCGGGCTAAGGCGCGTGAGCGCCGTGCCCACCATCCATCGACTCCATGGTTCTGCGTGGTGGGCACGCTTCTGCCTTGGCGTGGTGTGCTTCTGTGCATGCGGCCGCCTAGCCCACCCTATGCCTTCTCCGCCAGCTTCTGCAAAAATCCCGTCAGATCATCCGTGACGTGATCGACATGAGACGCATCCCGCCCCTCCAACTCCCAGTCTTCGCGCACCACTTCCCTGGAGCCGTCGGGCACCACCAGCACCGTGGTCATGCCGAGCTCATGCGGCACCACGAGGTTGCGCGCCAGATCCTCGAACATCGCGGCCCTGGTCGGATCGACGGCGTGGTCGCTGAGGAATTTCCGGTAGGTCTGCGGCGCCGGCTTCGGCTCGAGCTCGGCGGCGATGATGTCGAACACCGCCTCGAACTGCTCGGTCAGCCCGAGCCGCGCCAGCACGGCGCCGGCGTGATCGGTCGAGCCGTTGGTCAGGATCAGCTTGCGGCCGGGCAGTTTTGCGATCGCCGCGCCCATCGCGGGATTGGGCTCCAGCGGCGAATGATCGATCCGGTGCACATAGGCGAGATAGTCGTCGGCGCGCACACCGTGCTCGGTCATCATGCCGCGCATGGTGGTGCCATAGCGCAGGTAATAGTCCTTCTGGATGCGGCGCGCTTCCTCCGTCGAAACCTTGAGCCAGGCGCCGACGAACTCGCTGATCCGCGCGTCCACCTGCTGCCACAGGTTGAGGTGATGCGGATACAGCGTGTTGTCGAGGTCGAACACCCAGCTGTCGATGTGATCGAAGAGGCGAGGGGATTTCATGTCGTTCTCTCGGTGTCGTCGCCCGGCTTGCTTGCCCGCCGAAGCCCTTGGCGTAGGCGGGACCGGCGACCCAGTACGCCGCGGCTTATCGGCTCCAGCCTGATGTTTCTGGAATGCTGGATCGCCCGGTCATGCCGGGCGATGACGGTTGACTCATATGGTATTCACGGCATCGCAAATCGCAAAGTCTTGCCGCCGCCCGACAGGTCGACCGGGACGAAGCCGGTGGCGGCGAAGCCGCGGCTCGAACAATCGCCCTGCTCGCTGGTCTCGAACTTGTTCTCGCGCGTGCAGAGCTGCTTCGCGCCGCCCCAGTTCAGCGGCCGGTCCTTGAATTTGACCGCGTGGTTGTCGGCGTCGACGGCCTCGGCAAAGCTGAAAATCTGCCGCGGCTGGCCGGTGACGTCGGGATGGACGCATTTGCCCGGCTCGATGCGATACCAGCCGCGGCTGACCACCTGCTTGCCGTCGTCGGTCGCGACCGCCGCCATGATCTTGTGCGGGGTGTCGTTGCACCAGGTCAGCCCGATCGCGGAGGGCGCCTGCACCGCCTCGATCATGGCCGAGAAGAAGTTCGGCGCCTGCACGGTGTCGGCGGCAAGCCCGCGGCTTTTCAGGAAGGCCGCGAGCGCCGATTGCGTCTTCGGACCATCGACGCCGTCGATCGGCGCCGCGTCGTAGCCGGCGATCACGAGCAGCCGCTGGACGGCGGCCAGCCGCGCCTGCTCGTCGTCATAGTCGGCGTCCTCGGCGAGGTAGGCAACCATGTTGCCGTCGTCGGCCGGCGTCGGCGTGATCTGGGTGAAGGGCACCGCCGTCTGCCCGGCGCGGCATTGGCGCGCGGCGGCGATGACGAAGTCCTGCTGCGCGACGCAGAGGGTGTCGCCGCCGTTCTGCGGCACCGGCGAGGCGCCATAGACGCCGAGCGCGCGCGCATGGAGCAGGATGCGGTCGGCGGCGAGCGTGCCCTGCACGACGACCCGGCAGGCGGCAGGGTCGATGCGGAACCAGCCGCGGGTCGCGGTGGCCGACTTGTCGTCGACGCCGATCGCGGCCTCGATCACATAGCTCATGCGGTTGCAGAGCTTCAGGCCGGCGAGCGCCGGGTTGGACGAGACCAGCAGGCACACGGCGGCGGCGGGCAGCGGCATCAACAGGCGGGTCAGGAGCGGACGCCGCCGGATCTTTCGGCCCGACAGGCCACCGCGGCGCGGATACGCGAGCTCCCCGATCGCCGGGACATGGCCGGCGGTGACGATCTCCTTTCGGGTCGCCGCCTTGATCATCACTTGTGGATCAGCGTCCCGGTGCCCTGGTTGGTGAAGAGTTCGAGCAGCACGGCGTGCGGCGTCTTGCCATCGATGATGACGACGCCCTGCACGCCCTGCTCGAGGGCGTAGATGCAGGTTTCCACCTTCGGGATCATGCCGCCGGAAATGGTGCCGTCGGCGATCAGCCTGCGCGCGTCCTTCACAGACAATTGAGGAATGAGCTTCTTCTCCTTGTTGAGCACGCCAGGCACGTCGGTCAGCAGCAACAGCCGCTTGGCCTTCAGCGCGCCCGCCACGGCGCCCGCAAAGGTGTCGGCATTGACGTTGAAGGTCTGCCCGCTCTTGGAGGTGGCGAGCGGCGCCAGCACCGGGATCAGCTCGTAGCCGATGATCTGGTTCAACAGCGTGAGGTCGACCTTCTCCGGTTCGCCGACGAAGCCGAGGTCGACCACCTTCTCGATATGCGAGCCCGGATCGACCATGGTGCGCGTTGCCTTGGCCGCCGTCACCATGTTGCCATCCTTGCCGCAGAGGCCGACGGCCTTGCCGCCGGCCTCGTTGATGTAGCCGACGAGCTGCTTGTTGATCGAGCCGGCCAGCACCATCTCGACGATCTCGATGGTGGCGGCATCGGTGATGCGCAGGCCGGCTGCGAATTCCGAATGGATGCCGAGCCGCTTCAGCATGGTCGCGATCTGCGGCCCGCCGCCATGGACCACGACGGGGTTGATCGCGGTCTGCTCCAAAAGCACGATGTCGCGGGCGAAGGCGCGGGCGGTGTCCTCCGCGCCCATGGCATGTCCGCCATATTTGATGACGATGGTCTCATCGTCATATTGCTGCATGTGCGGCAGCGCTTCGGACAGGATGCGGGCCTGATCGAGCGGGCTGATGTCGGTCGCGTCGGTCATGAAGCGGTTCTCGGCTTGCGGGACGAGCCGCCTTCTAGCCGATCGGCAGCCCTGCGAAAAGCCTCACCTCCGGCGCGGCCAGGCTGCGCTGAGCGCGAGCACCAGCCAGCTTGCAATCAAGAGCGTGCCGCCGGTCGGAGCCGCGAACGGAAACAGCCGGTGTCCGGCATAGTGCCGCGCGGCGAGGTCGCCGGCGAACAGCAGCGCCGCGATCACGAAGCCGGCGGCGGCGGCGAGCCCGATGCGCTCCTGGACCAGGCTCCGATCGGCGAGCAGCACACAGGCGATCACGGCCGGCGCGTGGAACAGCAGCATGGAGGACGCCGTTCCTAGCACGCCCGCCTGGTCCTGGTGCGCTGCCGCCGCGGCCAGGGCCACGCCGCAGGCGCCCATCAGCGCGGCCAGCACGATCAGCAGACGGCCCGGCGCCGACGCCATCAGCCGCGCTCCGCCAGCAACTGCGCCATCGCCGCGCGCAGGACGGCAATCCCGGCACCGGAGCGCGATGAGGTCGCGAGCACGTCGGGAAATGCGGCGGGATGCCGGGAGAGCGCCGCCTTGGTTGCGCCGACGCAGGCGTCGAGCTCGGCAGGCTTCACCTGGTCGGCCTTGGTCAGCACGATCTGGTAGCTCATGGCGGCCTTGTCGAGCGTCTTCAGCACGTCGAGATCGACGTCCTTCAGGCCGTGTCGTGCGTCGATCAGCACATAGACCCGCGCCAGCGAGGCGCGGCCGGCCAGGAATTGGTGGATCAGCAAGGTCCAGGCCGCGACCTTGGTTTTCGGCGCGGCGGCGTAGCCGTAGCCGGGCATGTCGACCAGCCGCAGCCCGGCATGATCGGCGCTCTCGAAGAAGATCAGCTCCTGGGTGCGGCCCGGCGTGTGCGAGGTGCGCGCCAGCGCGTTGCGGCCGGTGAGCGCGTTGATCAGCGAGGACTTGCCGACATTGGAGCGGCCGGCGAAGGCGACCTCGAGCGCGCCCATCGGCGGCAGCGCCGCAATCGACGGCGCCGCGGCGACGAAGTGCCAGTCGCCGGCGAACAGTCTTCTGCCGCGCTCGGTCAGCTCCGCGTCGATCTCGGTGGTCATGCGACGACTCTCACCGCGTCGACGTCACGCGCTGGTTTTGGTCTCCAGGTTCTTCTTCAGCCCGAAGGCCGACCTGATGTTGTCGAACAATTCCACCTTCACGCCGTTGCGGCGCATGATGAAGCTCTGCTGCAGCACCGAGAGCAGGTTGTTCCAGGCCCAGTAGATCACGAGGCCCGCCGGGAAGCCGGCCAGCATGAAGGTGAAGATCAGGGGCATCCAGGCGAAGATCGCCTGCTGGGTCGGGTCCGGCGCCGACGGGTTGAGCTTGAACTGCAGCCACATCGTGACGCCCATGATCATCGGCCAGATGCCGAGCGCGAGATAGTGGCCGAACAGGGGAAGCTGGGTCGGGTCGTAGTGAAACAGGCCGAACAGCGTGAACAGGTTGGTCGGATCGGGCGCGGAGAGATCCTTGATCCAGCCGAAGAACGGCGCGTGCCGCATCTCGATGGTGACGAACAGCACCTTGTAGAGCGAGAAGAACACCGGGATCTGCAGGGCGACGGGAAGGCAGCCCGCGATCGGGTTGATCTTCTCCTTCTTGTAGATCTCCATCATCTCCTGCTGCTGCTTCATCTTGTCGTCGGGATAGCGCTCCTTCAGCGCGGCAAGCTGCGGCTGGATCGACTTCATCTTCGCCATCGAGGCGTAGGACTTGTTGGCGAGCGGGAAGAACAGCAGCTTCACGATCACGGTGACGAGCAGGATCGAGATGCCGAAATTGCCGAACAGCCGGTAGAAGAAGTCGAGGCCCAGGAACATCGGCTTGGTGATGAAGTAGAACCAGCCCCAGTCGATCAGGAGGTCGAAATGGTTGAGCGAGAGCTCGCGGTTGTAGCCGCCGAAGCCGCCCACGGGGAAATTGATGCCGACGACGCCGGCCTCCTTGGCGCCGGCGAACAGGCGGGTGTTGACCACGCCGGTGCCGCCGATCGCGACCGTCTTCGGATCCTCCAGATAGTCGGTCTGGTAGCTCCTGGTGCTGCCGAGCGGGCTCGACGAGAAGCTCGCCTTCAGCTTCGCCGAGGTGTCGGGCAACAGCGCCGCGGCCCAGTATTTGTCGGTGATGCCGAGCCAGCCGTCGGTGGCGGTGAACTCGTAGCCCTTGGCGCCGCCGCGGTCGGAAAGCACCGGCGCCTCGTCGATCTTCTTGTAGGCGTATTGCTGCAGCCCCTCCTCGCCGACGTAGCCGATCAGGCCCTCATGCAGGATGTAGTAGCCGGAGACCTGGGGCGTGCCGTGGCGCGAGATCAGCCCGAACGGATAGAGCGTCACCGGCGCGTTGCCGATATTGGTGACCTCGTCCTTGATGTTGAAGAGATAGCGGTCGTCGATCGAGACGGTGCGGCGGAAGGTGAGGCCGTCGCCATTGTCGTATTTCAGCACCACGGGGTTGGTCGGCGTGAGATCGCCCGAGCCTTCCTGCTGCCAAATCGTGCTCTGGTCGGGCAGCCGCACGGTCGAACCGGCGGCGGGAACCCAGCCGAACTCCGCATAATAGGGGCTGGCGGTGCCCGACGGCGAGAACAGCACGATCGGCGGCGAAGCCGGATCGACGGTGTCGCGGAACTTGATCAGCGAGAGGTCGTCGATGCGTCCGCCCTTCAGGGAAATCGTGCCCGACAGGCTCGGGCTGTCGATCTTGATCCGCGGACCGGCGGAAATGGCGCTGTCGCGGCTGACGATGGTGGTGCTGGACGAAGGGGCCGGGGCGCCCGAGGCGGGCGCAGGGACATCGCCGGATTGGGGCGTGCTGGATGGCGCGGTGGTGGGAGTGGATGAAGAGTTGTTCGATGGATTGTTCGATAAATTGTTCTTGGCGAGCTCGGCCTGGGTCTGGCTCTGCGCGCGCTGCCGCTCCATCTGCGGGATGTTGTAGAAATATTGCCAGGCAATCAGCACGAGACCCGACAGAATCACGGCAATGATGGTATTCCGGTTCTCGATCATTGTTTCAAGGTCTCGTCACTCGGTGCGGGTTGCAGCCGGCCTAGCACGCTGCCGGTCGAGGCGCTTCAGCGCCGCATGGAGGTCGTCGACCATCGCCGCGAAATCACGCGTCAGCGCGGCGCGACGGCCGACCACCACATAATCATGGTGCGGCCGCAGTGCCATGACGTCGACCCGCCTGACCATCTCGCGCAGCCGGCGGCGGATGCGGTTGCGCTCGGTCGCGGTGCCGTTCTGCTTGGAGACGGTGAATCCGATCCGGACCGGACCAAGATCGTCCCGGGCGCGGCCCTGCAGGACGAACGCGACGCCGCTGGCCCGCGCTCCCTTGGCAACGGCGAGAAAATCCGCCCGCTGCCTGAGCCGATTCATGTCTGATGTCTCCGGTCTGATGTCTCCGGGAGCCGTCCGCCTCAGGCACTCAGGCGCTTGCGGCCCCGTGCGCGGCGCGCGGCCAGCACCTTGCGGCCGCCGGCGGTGGCCAGGCGAGCGCGGAAGCCGTGACGGCGCTTGCGCACCAGTTTGGAGGGTTGATAAGTCCGCTTCACGGGTCATTCTCCGCTGGCCGGCAATCTGCCTTGAGGGATTGAGGGTTACGTCCTAAGATGCTGGCAGGCCCAAACGGGGCCGTTCTCGGCCCAAAAGCGAGCCGCCCCGGACGGGCCGGGGCATCGCGGACAAATTCGCGCGGCTTATACGGGAGCGGCCGGTTTTCGTCAATCAGGCCGAATGCCACGGCGGCGGCTCCCGGAACGTCCTGAATTTGATGCGAAAGCTCCGGGTTCCGGAGGGCTTGCGTGGTGTTGTTACACCCGTAGCCCTAAATGAGATGACATTAGCGATCCGTAATTTGACCGGTCACGGCGGCGGATCGCATCCTGAGTGCAGAGCAACAAAGGCAGATTTGCTGTCAGTGACCGAGGAAAGAGCGACCACGGAACCAACGCTCGCAAGGCTGCCGCGCAGGCTCGGCCTGTCCGGCAAGCTGCTGCTGCTGACCATTCCGCTGGTCATGATCGCGGGCCTGATGATCTACGTGCCGGCGATCGCCAATTTCCGGATGAACCGGCTGAACGACCGGCTGGCCGCCGCCAATACCGCCGCGCTCGTGCTCGATGCCGCGCCGTCCGGCATGGTGCCGGATTCGCTGGCGCGTCAGATCCTGACCAGCATCGGGGCCCGCGCGGTCGCCATCAAGATGGGCCAGCAGCGCCGGCTGCTCGCCAGCGCCGACCTGCCGGCCTCGATCGACCATGATATCGACATCCGCGACACCACGGTGTGGTCGGCGATATCAGGCACATTCGAAATGATGCTGGAGCGCGGCAACCAGTCGATCCGCGTGGTCGGGCCGGCGCCGGGCGGCGCGGAATTCATCGAGGTGGTGATCGACGAATTGCCGCTGCGCGAGGCGATCTACCGGTTCAACCGCAATCTGCTGCTGGTTTCGCTGCTGATCGGAGTCCTGACCGCGGCGCTGGTCTATTTCGCGCTGCATTTCATGTTCGTGCGGCCGATGCGGCGCCTGACCGACAGCATGGTCGGCTTCCATGAGAACCCGGAAAGCGCGGCGCGCATCATCGAGCCGAGTCATCGCGGTGACGAGATCGGGGTGGCCGAGCGCGAATTGTCGGCGATGCAGCGCGACCTGTTGTCGATGCTGCATCAGAAGAGCCGGCTCGCGGCGCTGGGCCTTGCGGTCTCCAAGATCAATCACGATCTGCGCAACCTGCTCGCGTCCTCGCAGCTCCTGTCCGACCAGCTCGCCAGCGTGCCCGATCCCCGGGTGCAGCGCTTCGCGCCGAAACTGATGCGTTCGCTGGAGCGGGCGATCGCCTTCTGCCAGTCGACCTTGTCCTACGGCCGCGCCCAGGAGGCGGCGCCCGACCGCCGCCTGATCGCGATCGAGCCCGTGGTCGCCGAGGTGCGCGAGACCGCGGGCCTCGCCAACGATGCCACGATCGCCTGGATCAGCGCGATCGAGCGCGGCCTGACCGTGGATGCCGATCCGGACCAGCTGTTCCGGGTGCTGCTCAACCTCGTGCGCAACGCCGCCCAGGCGCTGGAGAGCCACCCCCGCAACGACCCCGCCAGCATGCAGATCCGCGTCACCGGCCGGCGCGAGGGCGCGGTCGCGATCCTGGAGGTGTCGGACACCGGTCCGGGCGTGCCGCAGAAGGCACGCGACCATCTGTTCGAGGCGTTCCAGTCGTCGAGCCGCCCCGGCGGCAGCGGGCTCGGCCTTGCGATCGCCGCCGAGCTCGTCCGCGCCCATGACGGCGACATTTCGCTGGTCGAGGGCACGATCGGCGCCACCTTCCGCATCGTGATCCCGGACCGCCCGGTCGAGCTGCTGTCGATCCGCAACGAGCGACGGGCCTGAGCCTCCGGCCGCGCGGCGCGTGATTGGCGCTCTCTCCGGTTCTCTCCTCCTGGAAGTCTTAGATCGTGGCGTGGTCCATTTGCACGGGCGGTGCGCTCCCTTCTCGCTTGCGGGGAGGGTTGGGAAGAGGGGTGGACGCGAAATCGGTCCAGCCGGGACATTCCTCCCGCTTGCCAATCCGCCCCGGAGCGGGTAGTCAGGGCGCTCTTTCGCGGACCTTTCCGGGGCTCGTTCCCGGAAAATGCGGCGGGCCTCGGGCCCGGCATCACCGGCGAAAACGCGCCCGTAGCTCAGCTGGATAGAGCATCAGACTACGAATCTGAGGGTCGGACGTTCGAATCGTTCCGGGCGCGCCATTTCACTTACGACCCGTTCCGAACACATGGGTTACAGTTTATTCTGGCGACATAGGTGCTGCCGGGCCACCGGAGGCCAGGTGCGCAGGAGTTGCGATCGCGGTGCGCGCGTTGTTTGCGGATCGACGCAGAAGGATCATGAGCAGACGGCGTTCTGGTCGGGCGCGGTAAGATGCTGAGAGCATGGGGCAAGCTATAGGCGCTGCGCATTAAGCGCGTTCGTCATCAGCTTCTGCAAGCCGAATTTGTGAAATGGAATGATGCAGGACAAGTAGTATTGTCCGAACTTGTTGTGAACCATGCAAAGGGTAGACACCACAACGCTTGGCCCAATGCCGTCGTGTACCTTCATGACCGAGAGCCTGAAATCCATATGCTTGTTGTCCCGGCCTGCAACGAGTTCGTCCGAGCCGAGAAAAAAGATGGGCCATGGTCCGATCTTTTCGCCGACAGAGTAGTGGTCTCTCTTTTCCACGTTCATTATCTCCGACGTGGTCGGCACCTCCAGGCCGGCTAAAGCTGCGCCCTTGTTGCGCGCAATCAACATCAGATTCATCCAGCCGGGCCGCCGGGCGAAAATTGCGAAGAAGATTTCAATGATACCAAGGTCCGAGCGACTCAGGGGTGCGCGGTAGGCGTCACGAAAATCAGCACCTTCGATCAGGTCGTTGCCCAATACGCTATGGCGGGGCACATCGCATTCGACAACATTCATAACTGCCCTCCCGGTACCGGGCTCCTCGTCCCCTTCGGGATTCGACCCTTGCCGATCTGCAGGATGTTTTTCCATCAAAGGCATCGGCTCCATGGACTCATCCATGCGAGACCGCTCCGCCATGATCATAGCAGAAAGTCGCAGGGCGTCGCAGAATCGCGGATCTTAGAGCATGGCGGGGTACCGCGTCATAGCGCCACGGCGAAGCAATATTGCCCATCTTCATCGGCCGTGGCGCGCCAACAAATTCAAGTAGTTAGCCGGTTCCGCCCTAATCTCGAAATTGCCGCAGCTACCAACTAGTCGTACTAAGTCACATGTATGGTGCTCTCGTTGAAATTCTTGAGCTTTTTGGAACGACCATATTTGCACAAAGACGAGTCGATTCAATGGCTTGAGTCTTCTTGTGACTCAGTACGACTAGCTATCACTACGAAGGCTAGTGCTCGGTCGAATCGTCGTCCCGAACAGGCAATCCCAAGTTTCGCCAGAACGCCAATAAGCAGGCGTTGCAGACCGGCTCGTTAAGGGGCAGCGTGTCGAGGTTGGCGCGAAAGGCATCTCGCTCGCTCCGCCACAAGCGCGAGCAAAGAGCGCAATGGTCTTCATCGACAAAATCCGACATCGCAGCTTCCGACCCACGGATACTGAATGAGCGATCGTAAGCGGAATCTCTTCGCGATATGGATGATATTAAGCGCATGTTGGGCGATCTTCCAAATCAGTAGGGGGCCAGACCAAGAGCCGGTCCTGTTAGTATTCAGGGCTACGTTTCCTCCGATTCTTGTACTTCTGATATTTTCAACAGCGCGTGGGATTGTACGGATTTGGAGGCGACTTGGAGAACACTGGTCAGGATTGCAAAACAACGTCCGTAGGGGTTTGCTGCGGCTATACTTGGCGATCGCGGTACCTTGGGTGATTTGGTACAGCTATCAAATCTATGACGTGCTTCGAGGGCATCATTACCCGACGTGGCATCACGTTTCACACGCGTTTTGGTCAATGATGATTGTGCCAGTCGGCTGCCCAATCGCAGTTCTACTTGGCCTGTGGGTTTTTGCTGGTTTTGCTAGGAGTATTCCTGGCGAGAACAAGATACACCGCGATGAGTGCCGACAAGGCGGTAGTCCGCTTGAAGCCGGAAGGGCTCTAGGGGAAATCTTTGTAAAGCCCGACGTGTGGCGTAGCTTTGATGGAATAGACTATCCGGTTTCGAAAGCAATAGCGAGCTACGAGACTGCATTCGCGCGGCTGGCCATTATCAAGGATGCTGTTAGAAGATGGAAGCCGGACGTCATTGCCGTTCAAGTGTTGCGTGGTATCGATCAATATGCTGGGGAGGCTTTTTCGGACTACATAAGTGCAGATGCGCGGAGGCATTACCGCGAA
>NZ_JAFAVV010000738.1 GCF_019242285.1 Bradyrhizobium sp. | reverse complement strand
CGGCGCATTGGGCCTCGGAACTCTCGCCGACTACATCGGACGGAAGCGGGTCCTGATCATTTCGGCGCTGCTCTTTGGCGTGTTCAGCTTCCTGACTGTCTTCGTCAATTCCTTCGAGGCGCTGGTGGCGCTTCGCTTCCTCGCCGGCCTCGGTCTCGGGGGAGCCGCGCCATGCTTCACCGCGCTCGCCTCCGAATACACGCCCGCACGCAAGCGCCCGCTCATCATCGGATTCATGTGGGCGTCCTTTCCCACCGGCGGCATGACCGGTGCCTTCGTCGGCTCCTGGCTGATCAAGACCTATGGATGGTCGGCGATCTTCTATGTCGGGGGTGTCCTGCCGATTATCCTCGCGCTGGTTCTTGCCCTCGCCATTCCGGAATCTCTCAGGTTCCTCGCGCTTCGCGGAACGTCGAAGCAAGCCGTGCGCGGGATCGTCGCGCAAATCACCGGCCGTCCGGTCGGCGATCAAGAGGAATTCACGGCGGTCGACCACACGCATGGCCATGCCGGCGTCAGGAGCCTGTTCGCCGAAGGCCGCTGGTCGATCACGCTCCTGCTCTGGGTCGTGTTCTGCATCACCTTCACCATCCTGGTGTTCGTCCCGCTGTGGGCCCCCGTTCTGCTTGTGCGACCGGGCGGGCTGCAGCCGGCGCAGGTCTTTGCGACCGTCGCGCTCAACAATGGCGGCGCTGTCGTCGGCATGCTGTTTTGTGGCGCGATTATTTCAAGGGTCGGCCCCTTCAAGCTGCTGACTGCGACGTTCCTGCTTGCAACGGTCTTCACCGCGGCCGTCGCGCAATTTCCCGACAATCCCGGTCTCACCATCGCGGTGTCCTTCCTGAGCGGCCTGTTCCTGGGTTGCGGCGGCGTCGGCGTGATGGCGCTGGCGACCGTGTTCTATCCGACGCTGGTCCGATCGACGGGCCTCGGCTGGGCCATCGCCGTCGCCCGCGGTGGACAGGTTTGCATGCCGCTCGTCACGGGCGCGATGCTGCGAGGCGGGTTCGGCGCGAGCGAGATCTTCATCGTGCTCGGGTTGCTGCCGATCCTGGCGGCGCTCGCCGTCCTCTTGCTCAGCCGTGACAAGAACAGGCTCGAGATGAGGCCGGCATTGAACGTCGCGGCGCACTAGCCATTCAGAACGCAATCGGAATGTGAGGAAAGACCGTGACGAGAAAGATCGCGCTCGAGGAGCATTTCATGGCTCCGCAATTCATCACGTATTTTAAGAGCACAGCCGTCAATATCAGCGCCGACCTGTTCGACAAGGCGGTCGGCGCCCTCTCCGATTTCGGCGAGCGGCGCATTGCGGCGATGCATCACAATGAGATTTCGCACGCGATCCTTTCCCTGTCCGGGCCCGGCGTCCAGATCGAAAAGGAGACCCGGACGGCGGTGCGTCTCGCGCGCGAATGCAATGACTTCCTCGCCGAAAGGATTCAGCTTAACCCGAAGCGCTATGGCGGCTTCGCCCACCTTGCACTCCAGGATGCCAACGAAGCGGCGGCGGAGCTCGAGCGCTGCGTCCGCGACCTCGGCTTCCACGGCGCCATGATCAATGGCCAGACGGGCGGCTTGTATCTCGATGATCCCAGTTATTTCGCGTTCTGGGAGCGCGCCGAGGCACTGAATGCGCCGATCTACATCCATCCCGGGAATCCCGTCGACAAGCCCGCGATGTATGACGGACATCCGGAGCTCTGGGGTCCGGTGTGGAGCTGGGGCGTCGAGACCGCCAGTCATGCCCTCCGCCTCGTTTTCTCCGGTCTGTTCGACCGGTTTCCAAAGGCTACGCTGATCCTCGGGCACATGGGAGAGGCCCTACCCTTCCAGCTCTGGCGTTTCGACAGCCGGTGGGAGATATCAAACCGGGGCGCGATGCGCCTTGCGCTGTCGCCGTCGGAATATTTCCGGCGGAACGTCGTCGTGACGACGTCGGGTGTGTGCTCGCCGGAACCGTTGCTGTGCGCGCTCCAAGCGCTCGGTCACGAGCGCGTGCTGTTCTCCGTCGACTATCCGTTCGAGCGTTCGGACATCGCCGCGAAATTCATCGAGACTGCGCCCATTCCCGATGATGTCCGCCGACTCATCTGCCACAAGAACGCGGAGTCACTTTTCAATCTTGGAGGCTGAGGGGCGCACCAGGAAGCTCAGCGGAAGCAATTGCAGGCCCCAGCGCGCACGGACAAATCCCCAGATGCCGCGCGGCTCGATCAGCATCACTGCAATGGCCACCGCTCCCAGGATGATCAGGTAGACCGGGCCCAATGTGGCCAGCGTCTCCCCCAGCAGGAAATAGATCAGCGCGCCCACGATCGGCCCCTCGAACGTCCCGATGCCGCCGATCACCACCATGAACACAATCAGGGCGGTCCAGTCGTTGACGCTGAAGCCGGCGTCCGGCGAGATGCGCAGCTTCTGGATGAAGATCAGCGCGCCGACCATGGCCGTGGCGGACGCGGCCGCGACATAGATGATCAGCTTGACTCGATCGACGTTCACGCCGTTGCTGCGCGCCGCCGCCTCGTTGTCGCGGATCGCGGTCAACGCAAGCCCCATGCGCGACCTCAGCACCACGAAAATCATCGTCAGCACCGCCAGCAGCAGCACGAGCGCAGTCAGATACGTCGTGACAAAGCGATCGTGTGGGGTTGGTCCCAGCGCCTGCGCCGCCCTGATGGGAAGGCTCATGCCCGATCCGCCGCCGAGCGGCACGATCAGGATGGCGCCGAGATGGAAGACCTCCGCGACGACCCAGGAGCCGATGGTGAAATAGGCGCCGCGTAGCCGAAACAGCAGCTTGGCGATCGGAACGGACAGCAGCGCGGCCATGCAGCCAAGCAACGGTAACGCGTAGAGCGCGGGAACATCGGCCTTAGCGGCCAGCGCGAACAGCCCATAGCCGCCGAGCCCGACGTAAGCCTGCTGTCCGACCGAGACGAGGCCTGCATAGCCCGCGAGGAAATTCCACAGACACGCCAGCGCAATGTAAAGGAAGATGTCGGTCGCCAGGCGCAAGGTGTCGTTCGATGCCCAGAGCGCGGCGCTCAACAGCAGCGCCGTCAGCACCAAGCCGCCGGCGGTTGCAAGATGGGTCAGCCACGACGAGCGCCTGACATCGAGACTCGCCATGTCAGGCGACCCTGCCGAACAGGCCATTAGGCCTCACCGCAAGCACGATGAGAAATGCGATATGGCCCGCGAGGATCTGCCAGCCGGGGTCGAAGGACGACGCCACCGACTGCACGACGCCGAGGATGATGCCGCCGGCGAGCGTGCCCCAGAAGCTGGTGAGGCCCCCGATGATGACCGCCTCAAAGCCGAAGATGAGACGGGTCGGGCCTGTCGCGGGATCGAAATTCGCCCGGATAGCCAGCAGCACGCCGGCGAGCGCAACGATAGCGCAGGACAGCGCCATTGCAAGGCCAAACACGTGCCTGTTGTTCAAGCCCATCAATTGGGCGATGCGGGGATCGTCGGACACGGCGCGGAAGGCGCGACCGATGGCGGTGCGGTAGAGCAGAAATTGGAGGCCGATGATGACGAGGATTGCAAGCACGAGCTGAAGCGAGGGCAAGAGGCCGATGCTGATCGTGTCCGACAGCGTGACGCTTGCGACTTCGAGGGCCCCCGCCTGCAGACGCTTGTTGTCGGCCGAGAACAGCATCAGCAGGCCGTTCTGGATGATCACCGACAGACCGAACGATACCAGGAGGGACGGCATCACGTCCGTTCCCATCGCTCGGTTGAAGAGCCCCCTTTGCAGACCATAGCCGACGACCGCCATGATCGGAATCACGATCCCCAGCGCAAGCAGCGGATTGAGACCGAGCGTCTGCGTCACAATCAGCGCGACATAGGCGGCAAGAACGATGAGGTCGCCGTGCGCGATGTTGACGAGCCGCATGATGCCGAAGATCAGCGCCAGCCCGATCGCGAACATCGCATAGAGGCCTCCGGTCAGCACGCCCTGAACGATCGCATTGCCCAAATGCTCCATGATCAGACCCCAAAATAGGCGGATGCGATCGCCTCGCGCGACAGTGATCCCGCACGCCCGTGAAGGGCGATGCGCCCCTCGAGCATGCAATAGACATAGTCGGCGATCCTGAGTGCCTGCTGGATGTCCTGCTCGACGATGACTGCGGAAACGTCGTTGGCCACGATGGCTTTCATATAACCGTAGATGCCCTTCACCACGATCGGCGCAAGGCCGAGGCTGAGCTCATCGCACAGCAGCAGCGCCGGATTCGACATCAGGGCCCTGCCGATCGCGACCATCTGCTGCTGCCCTCCCGACAGCGATCGCGATGGCGTGTGGCGGCGCTCGCGCAGGACCGGAAAGAGTTCGTAGACTTTGGCCAATGTCCAATCGCCCGACCGCTTAACCTCCGCGCCAATCAAGAGATTCTCCTCCACATTCAGGGAGGCGAACAGGCGGCGTCCTTCGGGCACGATGGTAAGCCCACGACGGACGATCTGGTGTGGCGGCTCGCCGCCGATGTCGGCACCATTGAAGCTGATGGCTGAGCGCCCTGCCGGATTAAGGCCGACGATGGAGTTGAGCAGCGTGCTCTTGCCCGCGCCGTTCGCGCCGATGATGGCGACGATCTGGCCGCGGGCAACCTCGATGTCGACGCCATAGAGGGCCTGGAAATCGCCGTAGAAGGCTTCGACCCCTCGAACACGCAAGAGCGGATCAGGCATCGGTCTCGATCCCCATATAGACCTCCGCCACCTTGGGATCGCGGATGACATCTCTGGGATCACCGTCGGCGATGAATTGTCCCTGGTAGAGCACCAGCGCTCGGCTCACCACCGACAGCAAGGCGTGTAGCACGTGCTCGATCCACACGATGGTGACGCCGGAGGCGTTCGCCTTGCGGATCAGCGCGACCAACTCATCGTATTCGTGCTGGGTCAGGCCGCCCGCGATCTCGTCCAGCAGAAGAATCTTGGGCTTAGTTGCAAGAGCACGGGCGAGCTCCAGCCGCTTGCGATTGAGCAAGGTCAGGCCGCCCGCATGGGCGTTGGCGAGGCTGGAAAGCCCGCACGCTTCGAGAATGTCGAGGCATCGCACCTGCGCGGCCGCCATGGTCTGCCCCGCACCGAAGCAGGCGCCGACCATGAGGTTCTCGAACACCGTCATGTCCCCGAAGGGCTGGGGAACCTGGTAGGCGCGTGCAATACCAAGCCGGCATCGTTGTTCGGTCGACAGGCGTTGCAGGTCGCGTCCGTAGAACTCGATGCGCCCGGCGTCGAGGCCGAGCGTTCCCGTAATCAGGCCGAGGATGGTGGTCTTGCCCGCGCCATTGGGGCCGAGGATTCCGACGGCCTCGTTCTCACGGATGTCCAGCTCGATGCCGCCGGCAATCCGGATCGCTCCGAAAGATTTCGATACGTTGCGTAGCGCAAGCGCGACGGTCATCTCGCAATCTTTATCAGTCGGCGAGCCGCGCGCCATCTCGCGGCTCCCGCAGGCCTGGTCGATCGCAACAAGCTAGCTCAGTAGGCAATCGGCTCGAACTTCTTGACCGTCTTGATATCGGGATAGGCGGAGTTGTTTGCGATCTTGATCTCGTATCTGAACTTGTCCCCTTTGACCCACTGACCCCCGACCAGCGGCGTCGTCGAGACATTGCGGACCGGCCCCTTCTTCCAGCTCACCGGACCGACGATCGATTGATAGTCGGTCGCCGCGATCGCGTCCATGATCGACTTGGGATCCTCGACCTTTTTGGTGCGCTTGAGAAGTCGAGCGCCACCTCCAGCACCGCATGCTTGAAGCCGATCGGCTGCACCCATTGCTTGCCCGTCGCCTTGCTGAAGGTGTCGCACAATTCCGCCGCCGATTGCCCGGTGAGGCCGGATTTGAAGGGATGATCCGGAGACCACCACTCCTCCGAGGAAAGCCCCGCGCCACGATCGCCCAGCGCCTCGATCGAGGACGGGAAAAGCAGGGCCTTGGCAACTGTCGCCGCCTTCGGCCGATACCCCTGCTGACCACATTGGGCCCAAAAGGTTGCAAAGTCGGGCGGCAGGAACACGCCGGTGACGATCTCGGCCTGGGCCGCTTTCAGCTTGGCAATCTGCGCGCTGAAGTCGTTCGAGAGCGGCGTGAACAGTCCGGTGTCGACGATCTTGTAGCCCGCCTTGGTGAAGGCGGGCGGCAGGCCCTTCTGCGCGTCACTGAGCGCGACCCCGTCCGGATCGTTCGACCACAGCGTGCCGACCACCTTGTTGGTCTCGATGGAATTCCAGAGGCCAGTGAAGGTCTGGACGACCTGCGCGCCGCCCCAAAAGAAATGATAGGTCCAGTCAAACCCTTTCGCCGGCTCGCCGCCGCGGCCGAAGAACCAGGCTTCCCACGG
The DNA here is from genome assembly GCF_019242285.1 of Bradyrhizobium sp. Taxonomy (GTDB): domain Bacteria; phylum Pseudomonadota; class Alphaproteobacteria; order Rhizobiales; family Xanthobacteraceae; genus Bradyrhizobium. The sequence continues at coordinate 5,610 of NZ_JAFAVV010000738.1, read as the reverse complement.
TGTGTCGGTCGTGATGCAAGGCACGCCGTTGAGCTCGCATTGATCGGACACCGGATTGGTGGTGTCGGATGTGCTCGAGGCGACCATCAAGTTCGCCTTGTCCTTGGTGATGAGTTCGGCCGCGACCTCCGCCGCCCGGCTCGGATTCGACTGGCTGTCCCGCACCAGGATTTCGATCGGATATTTGGTGCCGTTGATCGTGATCCCATCGCCGATCGTCTTGCGGATCTCATTGACGACGAATTCGTCGGCCGATCCAAATGCCGCGATCGGCCCCGTCTGCGGGCTGACGAACCCGATGCGGATGGGACTGGCCGCAACGGCCCGACCGACATAGCCAGCCGCCGTCAGCGCAGTCAGGCCAAGCGCTGCCGTGCGAAGGGCGTCCCGCCGGCTCAGCGGCGTCGTGGCGGCGAACGCAGGCATCTCCGATGTCTTCACAGCCGTTCCTCCCTTTTTTGTCGACTTTATCTTTCTTCGTTCAAGCTTTCCAAGTTAGAACCCAACGTCGTCGCCGCCCTTCAGCGCGAGCATTTGTCGCGCCTCCGTGGGCGTTGCGATGGTGTGGCCGAGCTCCTCGACGATCCGGCGGATCTTGGCGACCTGCTCGGCATTCGACGAGGCTAGCTGCCCGCGGCCGATATAGAGGGAATCTTCCAGACCTACGCGCAGATTCCCGCCCATCATCGCGGCCTGGGTGGCGAAGGGGATTTGCGCGCGTCCGGCCGCAAGCACCGACCAGTGATAGTCCTCGCCAAAGAGCCGGTCGGCCGTCTCCTTCATGAAGATGAGGTTGCGCATGTCACCGCCGATCCCCCCGAGGATGCCGAAGATCATCTGAACGAAGAATGGCGGCTTCACGAGGCCGCGGTCGACGAAATGGGCGAGATTGTAGAGATGGCCGACATCGTAGCATTCGTGCTCGAACCGCGTCCCGTGGTCCTCGCCCAGCATCTTCAGGATGCGCTCGACGTCCCGAAAGGTGTTGCGGAAAATGAAGTCGTCGGTGCCGCGCAGATAGGGCTCCTCCCAATCGAATTTGAATGTCGGATAGCGGTCGGCGAGAGGAAAGATGCCAAAATTCATCGACCCCATGTTGAGCGAGCACATCTCGGGCTGTGCCACCAGCGGCGCCGCCAGACGCTGCTCGACGGTCATGCTGAGCGAGCCGCCGGTCGTCACATTGACGACGGCGTCGGTGGACTGCTTGATCCGCGGCAGAAACTGCATGAACACCGCCGGGTCGGGTGTCGGCCGTCCATCCTTGGGGTCGCGCGCATGCAGATGCAGGATTGCCGCGCCCGCTTCTGCCGCGGCGATCGACTGAGCCGCGATGTCGTCAGGCGTGTAAGGCAATGCATCGGACATTGTCGGCGTATGGATACCGCCAGTGACCGCGCAACTGATGATGACCTTGTCTGAACGTCGTTTCGCCATCTCTTCAATCCCCACGCGGCGTATCGAACATCGTCTTGAGATGGCGCGTCACTTGCGCCCGCAGCGCAGCCTGAGCTTCAGCAGGCCAATCGCGAAATCCCCGGCCCGACTTGAACCCAAGCCGCTCTTCCCCGATCAGCCTGTCCAGATAAGGCGAAGGTTCGGTGGCCCGGTCGAGCGACGGCAGGATGTAGCTGTGAATCGCGCGCGTGAGGTCGACACCGACGAGATCGGCATTCTCGATCGGACCGAGCACCGCCAGTCGCGCTCCAAAACTCGACTTGACGACCTCGTCCACCGTCTTGGCGTCGCATACGCCTTCTGCGACGAGCGCGATCGCCTCGCGCCACAGCGCATGCTGCAGGCGATTGCCGACGAAGCCGGGCACGTCCTTCCTGACCTCGACGGGCGACTTGCCGACGCGACGAAGCAGCTCGACCATCCCGGCGACGGTCGCCTCCGACACGTCAGACGTGCGGACCACTTCAACCAGCGGAACAAGATAAGGCGGATTCCACCAATGCGTCCCGAGCGCGCGCGACTTGTCCTTGACTGGGGACATGATCTGCCCGATCGTAATGACGGACGTGTTCGAGGCGAGGATCGCACCGGACGGAGCGGCCTGCTCGACCTCAGCGAAAATCTGCTGCTTCAGCTCCAGATTTTCCGGCGCGGCTTCGATGACGACATCCGCATCGGCAACACATGCTTTCAGCGTATCCACCACCTGGACCTTCTCGACCGCCTTGCGGTCGCGCCCAAGCTCGCCAAGCGTCGTTTCGATCCGCTTGCGAATGTGCGCGCGGGCCTCGCTCACCGCGTCGGTGATACGGACCTGATGGCCCGCGCAGGCGAAGACCAGCGCGATGCCGTGCCCCATAAGGCCGCCGCCGATAATCGCGATGCGCTCTGTCATCGATCAACCCGCCGTGTAGCCGCCGTCTGCATAAAGGATGTGGCCGGTGTAGAAATCCGAGGCCTTTGAGGCGAGGAAGAGCAGAGGTCCCGCGAGATCCCCGGGCTCGCCAAGGCGGCCTTTCGGCACCCGCGCGAGGAACCCTGCACGCGTGGTCGTGGCCCGTTCGTCGTCGCCGAACATCCAGGCGGTGAGCGGCGAGCGGAAGACGGTTGGCGCGATCGCGTTGACGGTGATCCCCGTCGCGCCCCATTCGCAGCCGAGCGCGCGCGTGATGCCATCGACCGCGGACTTCGAGGCGCAATAGGCCGTATAGCCGGAGGGATGACCGAGCAAGCCGCGCGCAGAGGACATCAGGATGATCTTGCCGCCCTCGCCCCGGGCCAGCATCTGGCGGCCGACGGAGCGGGCCATCAGCCAGCTTTGCGTGACATTCGCATCCATTACGTCGAGAAAGCGCTCGGGCGCCATCTCGACGATTTTTGACACGTCGTTCTTGCCGGAGGCGACCACGAGAATATCGACACGGCCAAAGCGCGCGACCGCCCTCGCGACGATCCCGTCGCAAGCCGCTTCAGAACTCGGGCGGCCGACGATCTCCTGGACGGCAGCGCCTCTCTTCCGGCATTCGCCTGCAACTTCGGAAAGCTCCTTGGCTTTCCCGGCCGTCAGCACGAGCTTCGCTCCGGCGGACGCCAGCGTTTCGGCGGCGACCGCGCCGAAGGCGCCCGACGCGCCGGTCACAATGGCGATCTTGTCCTTGACCGAGAACAGAGCGAGCGGATCGGTCGGGGCCTCGGTCATGGCTTCACCCCCGGTGGATAGGGAATTACGACGAGCATCTTGCAGATGTCGTTCTCTCGGTTGACGATTTCGCGGATTTCGTTCGGCGGGATGGTGCAGGAATCCATCGGACTGAGCACGGTCTCCTTGCCATCGATGATGACGGTCATGCGTCCCTCGAGCACGAGATAGATTTTCTCGAACGGCGTGGAGTCGGGCCCTGCCCCGCCTCCCGGCAAGAATTGCGAATAGCCCAGCCATTGATTGGTCGGGCCGCCCGGCTCGAAACCCTGCAGTCTGAGGCCGACCACACCGCGATGGTTCGGCGCGTCATAGGGTTTCGCGTCCGCGAAGCGCTTGACGTGCATGCACTCCCTCCCGTCCGGCTTGCGACCGTCGCTTACGCGAAGCTCGCGCCGCTCTCGATGCGATAGTTCTGCGACTTGTCGATCATGGCAACGAGGCGAATGATACAGCCGTCACCGCGATCCCAATTCCACGGGAAGAACGCGAAGGTGACGCGTTTGCCGGTGACCGCATCGAGATCGCCGCCGACATTTTCGATGCCCAGAATGCCGTTGGTGAACAGCTTGCGGTGCACCGGCTCCCATTCAGGATGATCTTCCTTCCAGTCTCGCCCGCCGGACCACATCTTGTATTCGTCGGCCAGATGCGCATGCAGCGGGCCGTTCCGGTGCGGGCCGATCGCGGTGGCGAGCGGATGATCATTGGCCTGGGTGTCGTGACCGACGACCTTGACTTTCTTCTCGACAAACCAGTCGCCGGCGGATGGGACGAAGCCCGGGCACTTGCAGAAATACTCCTCGCTGTCGCGGTACTTGTGGTGCCAACCGGTGTTGACGATCACCACGTCGCCCGGCCGCACAGCTTTGCCCGCCGCCTTTTCGAGATCGTTGTAGGTGATCGGCTCCCAGTAATTCTTCGGGATCGAGACGACGATGCCAGTGCCGAAGAAATGCGGCAGAGGCACCTCGTCGATGAACGGGGTGTCCTCGACGACATGCGCGGGCGCATCGATGTGGGTGGTGTTGTGCATGCTGGTCGTGATGCGCTGGGACAGCACGCCGGACTTCGCCATGTAATGGATGCGTTCGATCTTGACGTCTTCGAAATACGGCCAGTTCGGCGACTGGAAGCCGAAGCGATGGGAGAGATTGTAGAACTCCAATCCCATCGGGTTATCCAGGTTGGCCTGGAATTCGACGCCCCGAATCTTGATCGACATGCCGTTTGCCTCCGCAACGCCGGCGCGTCATCGCGCCGCATCTTTGTACCGAACGACAATACACATGTATCGTCTTCTGGTCAATGAGAGCGAATTCCAAGTTGCGCATTGGCTATGGAACACTGCGCAGATTGGTCTCGTCGTCGGCCGTAGGAGGAAGTCGCAGCTGGATGGAACGCGTGGCGCGCATCGACCCACAGCATCCAATAAGCTTCGCGAGCGCGCCGTCGCAGTCTTCCGGCAGCCCAGCGAGCCGGCCACTCGAGTGCCAGCGGCGCGCCGCGGTTTTTATTCCGGTGAGAACTGTGTTGACGGTATCCCAGCAATTTTTCCCCGAACAAAGGCCATTGATTTGCGTGGAAACTCTCACCAGAACAGTCACGAAGCGCTGGACCCGAGCGTCGTCATTGGTAGTATCGCGAAATCTAAACTCGTAATTGGACCACTTGCGGCCAAACCGTTCGTCAGGAGCCATAATGACGGCGAGCTTCAAACTCTGTATCGCGGCTTTGGGCATCTCTTTTGCGCTGCCGGCTGGCGCGTTCGCGCTTGATTTCGGTGTTCGCGAGGTCCCGGCCAAGGATGTCGCGGTGCCGACCATCGACGTCAGTCCGCAGGAGCAGGCGCTCATCGGCGCGCCGCTGTCGCCGTTCTGGAACGATCACCCTAAAGATGCCGCGGCTTGGAAGGCGCTGATCAACATGCGCGCCGACGCAATCATCAAGACGCTGCCGGCGATGCGCGAAAAGCTCGGCGTGAAATCCGCGCAGGTGACGATCGCTGGCGTCAATTGCTACATTCTCACACCCGACGACATTCCCGAAAAGAACCGCAGTCGCCTGCTGGTTCATGTGCACGGCGGCGGCTACGTGTTCGGACCGGCGGAATCCGCAACGCGCGAAGCGATCCTGATGGCAGGCTTCGGCAAGTTCAAGGTCGTCTCGATCGACTACCGCATGCCGCCGGATTTCCCGTATCCGGCCGCGATGGACGATGCGATGGCGGTGTGGAAGGAGGTCGCCAAAACCAACGATCCGAAAAAGATGGCGATCTTCGGCACCTCGACCGGCGGCGGCATGACGCTCGCGATGGTGCTGCGCGCCCGGACCGAGGGCTTGCCGGTTCCGGCGGCGATCGCGCCCGGCACGCCGTGGTCCGACATGACCAAGACGGGCGACACCTTCTTCACCAACGAGAAGATCGACAACATCCTCGTCAGCAATGACGG
>NZ_JAFAVV010000784.1 GCF_019242285.1 Bradyrhizobium sp. | reverse complement strand
AGAGCACGCCATAAGCGTTAACACCATCGCGCAGGGAATGCCGGTGATCTCGGCTGAACCTGTGGTTCCTGCCCCGTGCGTTTTTGTTGCACGGGGGCCATGGGTGAGGCTGGTTCACCCGGCATTCCCTGCGCCCTCTTTTGTTTCCGGAGGGTGGATCGCTTGCAAGACTCGGATGAATCCCGTCGCGAGAACGTGGACGCGTGCCCATTCTCCGCTGTCATATCCGCGAAAGCGGGTATCCAGCATTCCAGAGGCGTCTCGTATGGGCACGACTGTCTCTTGAATGCTGGGTCGCCCGGTCCCGCCTACGCCAAGGGGCTTCGGCGGGCTCGCAAGCCGCGCGATGACAGTAGTGGCTGTTTGAAACGTTGAATCCGAACACGACGCGCATCGCGCCGCTACCCCGCCGTCCATTCCTCGGCGCTGGCGCCGGCGAGGGCGCGGACGCGGGCTTCATCGGCGGCGAGCTCGCGGGCGGGGCCGGCATAGACGATCGCACCGTCGTCGAGCACATAGGCGTCGTCGGCGATTTCGAGGCTCATGCGCGCGTTCTGCTCGACCAGGAGGACGGAAATGCCCTCGCTCTTCATCTGCTGCACGATGCGGAACACCTCGCGCACCACCAGCGGCGCCAGCCCCTGCGACGGCTCGTCGAGGATCAGGAGCCGCGGATTGACCAGCAGCGCGCGGGCGATCGACAGCATCTCCTGCTCGCCGCCGGAGAGCTGGCGGCCGCGATTGGTCTTGCGCTCCTCGAGGCGCGGAAACAGCTTGTAGATGCGCTCGATGGTCCACGGGCCGCCGCGCTCCAGCGGGACCTTGAGGTTTTCCTCCACGCTGAGATTGGCGAAGATGCGCCGGCCCTCCGGCACGTAGCCGACGCCGAGCGCGGCGATCCGGAAGGTCGGCCAGCGCGTGGTCTCCTCGCCGAGGATCGTGACCTTGCCCTCGCGCGGCGGCGTCAGGCCCATCAGGCTGCGCAAGGTCGTGGTCTTGCCGGCGCCGTTGCGGCCGAGCAGCGCGGTGATGCGGCCCTCGGCGACGTCGAGGCTGACGCCGTGCAGGATATGGCTCTTGCCGTAATAGGTGTGGACGCCCTGCGCGGTGAGTGCTGCGGTCATGCGGCGCTGCCCAGATAGGCGGCCTGCACGGCCTCGTTGGCGGCGATCTGTTGCGGCGTGCCCTGCGCCAGCATCCTCCCCTGGTCGAGCACGCAGACGCGGTCGGCGAGATGGAACACCACGCGCATGTCGTGCTCGATCAGCACGATCGAATACTGGCTGTCGCGGTGCAGGCGGCGGATCAGTTGCGTGATCTGGTAGGTCTCCTGGTCGCCCATGCCGGCGGTGGGCTCGTCGAGCAGCAGCAGGTGCGGCCGCAAGGCGAGCGCCATTGCGATTTCGGCGGCGCGCTGGTCGCCATGGGCGAGCTCGCCGACCAGCCGGTCGGCCTTGATATCCAGCGCGACCAGCTTCAGCGTCGTCTCGACATGCTTGTGGACGCGCGCGGCCTCGGTGCGGTTGATCCAGGGCCGCAGCCGATAGCCGTCGGCGACCTCGACCGCGATGCGGACGTTCTCGAACACCGTGAGCTCCGGGAAGATCTCGGTAATCTGGAAGGTCCGGGCCATGCCGCGGGTGACGCGCTCATGGGTTGCGAGCCTGGTGATGTCGTTGCCGTCGAAGATGATGGTGCCCGAAGTCGGCGGAAAAAAGCCGGAGATCAGGTTGAAGAAGGTGGTCTTGCCGGCGCCGTTCGGCCCGATGATGGCGCAGAGCTCACCCTTCGCGACATTGAGCGAGACGTCGCGCACCGCGACCAGGTTGCCGAAGCGCTTGGTGACGCCGTTGATCTCCAGAACGTTCACGCCTTGCTCCGTTGGAGGAAGCCGAGCAGGCCGCGCGGGAAGAACAGCACCACCAGCACGAACAGGAGGCCGACGAACGACATCCAGTTCACGGTGATGCTGGAGAGATAGTCCTGCAGCACCACGAACACGGCGGCGCCCAGCAGCGGGCCCCAGAAGCTGCGCATGCCGCCCATCACGGCCATCATGACGAAATCGCCGGACTGGCTGTAGTGCAGGCCGCGCGGATCGGCGAAATTGTTGACCAGCGCATAGAGCGCGCCGGCAAAGCCCATGAAGAAGCAGGACAGCGTGAACGCGATCCAGATGTGCCGTTCCACGGGAATGCCGAGGAAGCGCGAGCGGCGCTCGTTCTCTCGGATCGCGATCATGGTGCGGCCGAATGGCGAGCGCAGGATGAAGCCCATGGCGCCGACCGCGAGCGCGAAGCAGAACAGCACGAAATAATAGAAGGTATCGGCGTTGGTGAGGATGTCGAGCTTGAAGACGCCGAAATCGAGCGGCTGGCGCGCGAAGCCGCGCAGGCCGTCATCGCCGCCGGTGAGCGAGCTCCATTGGAACGCGACGTAGTAGAACACCTGGCCGAAGGCGATCGTCACCATCGCGAAATAGACGCCGCGCCGCCGCACGATCAGGGTGCCGAGGAGGGCGCCGCAGAGGCCGCCGAGCAGCATGCCGCCGAGGATCGCAAGCGGCGTCGAGAGCGCGAGGTATTTCAACGTCAGGCCGGCGCCATAGGCGCCGAGCCCGAACCAGGCGGCATGGCCGAACGACAACACGCCGGTGAAGCCGAGCAGGAAGTTGAGCGACATGGCGGCCAGCCCCAGCACCAGCACGCGGGTGGCGAGCGCGGTATAGCCGCCGAGCGGCGCCATCCAGTAGGGGGCAAGCAGCAGCACGATCCAGATCGCGGCGAGCACGATCAGCTTACGCGAATTGTCGGCGTTCAACTCATCATTCCTTCTTCGCCGAACAGCCCGCGCGGCCGGGTCAACAGGATCACCGCCATCATGACGTAGATGACGGCCTCGCTGGCGGCAGGGAAGAACACCGCGGTCACGCCGGACGCCACGCCGATCAGCAAGCCCCCGATCAGCGTGCCGGGCAGGCTGCCGATGCCGCCGACGATGATGGCGATGAAGGACGGCATCAGCAGGCCGGTGCCCATGGTCGGTTCGAGCCCGAGCTGGCCCGCCGCCAGCACGCCGGACAGCCCGGCGAGAAAGATGCCGACCGCGAAGTTGAGCGAGCGCAACAGCCGAACGTTGATGCCGAGCGCGGCGACGGTTTCGAGATCGAGCGTGCCGGCGCGGATGCGGACGCCGAGCCGCGTGTACCGCAACAGCAGGAACAAGAGCGCCACCGCGACGAACACCACGGCGACCATGAACAGCCGGTAGCCGGTGATGAAGAACAGCTCGTTGCTCAAGGGCAGCGCCAGGAAGGCCGGGATTTCGACCGGCTTGCCCTGCGGGCCGAAGATGAAGCGGGTGCCGTCCTCGATCATGAAGGCGAGGCCGAAGGTGAGGAGCAGGCTGTAGAGCGGGTCGCGGCCATAGAGCGGCCGGATCAGCACGCGCTCGACCGCGAGCCCGATCACGGCGGTGAGCGGCGGCGCCAACAGCAGCGCGCCCCAGAAGCCGACATAGGGCGAGATCGCGTATGCAATGTAGCCGCCGATAACGAGGAAGCCGCCATGGGCGAAGTTGATGACGTTACTGAGGTTGAGGATGAGCGACAGCCCGAGCGCCATCAGCACGTAGAAGGCGCCGACGATCAGCCCGTTGGTGATGTTGAAGAGGAGAAGCAGCGTCATGGTTCACCGCACGCCGGAAACGAAACGGCGCCTGGTTCGATGGCCAGGCGCCGGATGTCCTTGGTCAGGCCGGCCACTGCATCTTGCAGCCGGTGTCCTCCACCGAGCCGGCGGCCTTTTCGCCGGGGACCGGGTTCCTCACGGTGAACATGTTGTCGGGATCGCCCTTCGGCGGGTCGCCTCGCCGACGAACACCGTGCTCATCAGCTCGTGGTCGCCGGCGCGGTATTCCGGCGCACCGGGCTGCAACGCGATCTCGGGCGGCAGTTTGAAGCCGGACAGCGCGTGCGCGAGTTTGGGCGCGTCCAGCGTCTTCTCCTGGTTGGCGATCACGGCGAGGGTCTGCACCGAGACATAGCCGAACCAGTTGCGCGCGGTCGCGGCGCCCCCGGTGATCTTCTTCATCGCGGCGTTGAACTCGGCGACGTGCGGCACGCCCGGCTGGTCCCACCACCATTCCATGGTCCACCAGCCGACGCGGGCGTTGTCCGGCACCGCGCGGATGCTCTCCAGCT
>NZ_JAFAVV010000777.1 GCF_019242285.1 Bradyrhizobium sp. | reverse complement strand
AGAGCACGCCATAAGCGTTAACACCATCGCGCAGGGAATGCCGGTGATCTCGGCTGAACCTGTGGTTCCTGCCCCGTGCGTTTTTGTTGCACGGGGGCCATGGGTGAGGCTGGTTCACCCGGCATTCCCTGCGCCCTCTTTTGTTTCTGGAGGGTGGATCGATGCACAGCTCGGGCATTTCATGCCGCGAGAACGCGAATGCATGTCTCAATTCCGTAGGGTGGGCTAAGACGCGAAGCGTCGTGCCCACCGTTCTCTCGACAGCTCGGCTCTTGGTGGTGGGCACGCTTCTTCCTTGGTGTGGCGCGCTTCAGTGCAAGACGCCGCTCATCCCACCCTACAGACCGTCATGCCGCGCGACGACAGCGAATGCCGATTAAGACGCTGAATCCGACTGCAACGACGATCGCGCTCAGGCGCCTCCTCGCTTCCCTACACCGGCTTCAGCGTCACCCGCAGCCCGTCGCGGGGTTTCGGAATCGGCCACACCTGCCATTCGGGCCGGTAGCCGGGCGCGACCGAGACTTCGATGTTCTGCAGGAAACGCCGCGCAAAGCATTTCGCCTGCATGTAGGCGAAGTGCAACCCGATGCACATGTGCGCGCCGCCGCCGAACGGCACCCAGGCGAAGCGGTGGCGGCCGCGTTGGGCTTCTTCGGTGAAGCGCAGCGGATCGAACTTGTCGGGCTCGGGCCAGACCTCCGGCATGTGATGGGTGAACATCGGATTGACGCCGATCATCGTGCCGGCGGGAACCGCATAGCCGCGGAAGGTGAAATCGCGGATCGCGCGACGCGGCATCGAGGGCACCGGCGGCATGATCCGCAGCGTCTCCTTGAACGCCATCTCGGTGAGCGGCAGCGCCTCCAGATGCTCCGGCGTCGTCGGTGCGTCCACGCCGAGGCCGAGGCCCAAAACCTCGTCGCGCAGCTTCTGCTGCCAGTCCGGATGGGCGGCGAGCTCGCCGACGAAGGAGGTCAGCGACGAGGTCAGCGTGTCGTGCGCCGCCATCATCAGGAAGCTCATGTGGTCGACGATGTCCTGCGTCGACAGCAGCGCGCCATCCTCGTGGGTGGCCCGGCACAGTTGCGAGAACAGGTCCTCGCCGTCGCCCCTGGCGCGGCGGATCGGGATCTGCTCGGAGAAATAGGCGACGATCCGTTTGCGGCCGCGCACGCCGCGCGCCATCTTGGTGCCCGGCAGGGGTTTGCGGATCACCGCGATGGAAGCCGCGACCATGTCGACGAAGGCGCGGGTGATCTGGTCGACCTCGGGCCCGATGTCGGCGCCGAGGAACGAGGTCGCGGCCAGGTCGAGCGTGAGCTGCTTCATGGCCGGATACATCAGCATCTCGCCGGGCCGGGCCTTCCACTCCGCGACGCGCCGCGCGATGCCCTTGTCGAGCTCGGCGAGGTAGGACTTCATCGGGCCGGCCTTGAAAGCCACCGACAGCGCACGGCGGTGCAGCCGGTGCTCGTCGAAATCGAGCAGCATCAGCCCGCGCGGAAACAGCAGGTCGAGAATGCGTCCCCAGCCGAGCGCGGAGGAGAACTGTTTGGCGGTGTCGAACATCACGAGCTCGTTGGCGTCGGGTCCGAGCAGCACCAGGCTGGTCTCGCCGAAGATGTGGCTGCGATAGACCAGGCCGTATTTCTTGGCGTTGCCTTCGATATGGCCCTTGGGGTCGGCCAGCACGTCGAGGGTCTTGCCGATGATCGGCCAGCCCTCGTCGCCCGGAATGTGCGTCAGCGAGTTGCGCTTCGGCGGCGTGAAGCCGGCGGCGGGAGAGATCGCATTTTGCATCGACATGGCAGTTGCTCCGTGAGGTGCAAGCGGCCTTCTTATGGGGCATTCTTAAATAGATTGTTGCGGCCGAAAGCGCCAGCCGCCGGGCGTGAGCCTGGACCGGCCGATAGGCCGCGACAAGGCCCGGCCGCCGTGCCAGAGTGCTTCCAAGCAAGCCTTGATCGGGAGGAACGTCTTGTCGAACGTCATTCGGGGGATCTGCGCCATGCTGGCGCTCGCCTGCTGGACCGCTGCAGCGCACGCCCAGACCAGGCCGACCGTCACGAGCCTCGGCCCCGATTTCCCGAAGGTCGAGATCTTCATCGGCAACAGCTTCTTCTACTACAACAACGGCATGCCGAGCCAGGTCTCCCAGCTCGAAAGGGCCGCGGATCCCGAGCACAAGGAGGACTACCGCGCCTGGATGGCGACGATCGGCGGCTCCGGTCTCGACTGGCACGATGTCGAGAGCTATTTCCGGCCGGGCGCGATCGCCGCCTATCATTTCGACGAACAGAACAACGTCCTGTTCGACGAGCGCGACAGGCTGTTCGACGCCGCCGTGATGATGGATTGCAGCCAGTGCCCGATCCATCCCAGGCTCAAGTCCGTCTTCACGGAGTTCGCCGGAAAGGACAGCGCCATCGTCCGCGCCCATGGCGCGAAGCCGGTGTTCTTCATGTCCTGGGCCTATGCCGACAGGCCGGAGATGACGGCGCAACTCGCCGAGGCCTACACCGGGGCGGGCAATGCGAACAACGCGCTGGTGATCCCCGCCGGGCTCGCCTTCGCGCGCGCCAGGGAGAAGCAGCCGGAGCTCGGTCTCTACGCGCCCGACAGGCGCCATCCGAGTCCCGCCGGCACTTACCTCGCCGCCTGCGTGACGTTTGCGGCACTGACCGGCCGCTCGCCGGTCGGCAACCTCTATCACGCCAACCTCGACGAGCCGACCGCGAAGTTCCTGCAGCAGACGGCCTGGGACACGGTGCAGGACTATTACGGGAAATGAAGCGAAACGGCGCGCGTCGAAAGACACGCGCCGCTCGTTCAGGCCTTGCCCCGCTGTTTCGCCGCTTCCTTCTGCAGGTCCGGTGCGTTCGCTGTCGCGATCGAGACGCGGCCCGGGCCGGTGTCCGCGAGCGCGGCGGCCGCCTTCTCGTTGCCCATGATCTTGGCCATCACGGCTTCGCCGGCGCGCTCGAAAATCGCGCGGTTCTCGATCACGAATCTCTGCGACTCGCGCATGCCGTTCACGTAGCCGTTGATCTCCGGCACCACATAGCGCGCCACCAGGTCCCAGCTTCGTCGTGTCGCTTCGATGTTGGCCCAGTCGTGCGCGAAACCGATGATGGTTCCGACGCCGCCCGACAGCTTCATCACGTTCTTGATCAGCTTCACGAGGTCATCGGGCGTCCCGATGGCGGAGGCTGCGCCGTCGACGAAGGCGGTCTGGTCGACGGCCTCGTCGGGCGATTTGAACGCGGTAATGCCCGGCCGCATCAGGGTGCCGACGTTGTATTCATTGTGCCAGCGCATCAGCCCTTCGCGGGCTTCGCGCCGCGCCTGTTCGCGGCTCTCGGCGATGTGCCAGGAGAGCAGCACGCGCCAATTGGAGCGGCTGACCGTGGTGTTGGCCTTCTTCGCCGCGTCCTCGGCGAACTCCCATTGCTGCGCCAGCGACATCAAGCCCTTGCTCGACATCGAGCCGAGCGAGATGATGCCGATACCGTATTTGCCGGCGAGCGTCATGCCGGACGGCGAGATCATCGAGGCCACCACGCACGGCATCTCCTCCTGCAGGGGCAGGATCTGCAGCGCCGCGTCGTTCATGACGAACCAGTCGCTCCTGGCCGTGACGCGCTCGCCGTTGAACAGGCGACGGATGATCGCGATCGCCTCGTCCTGGCGGTCGCGCTGCGTCATCGGGTCGATGCCGAGCGTGTGCGCATCCGAAGCGAGTGCCCCCGGGCCGGAGCCGAAGATCGCGCGGCCGCCGGTCATGTGGTCGAGCTGAACCATGCGCTGGGCGACGTTGAAGGGATGGTGATAGGGCAGCGAGATCACGCCGGTGCCGAGCTTGATGCGCTTGGTGCGTTCGCCGGCGGCGGCGAGGAACATCTCGGGCGAGGCGATCATCTCCCATCCGGAGGAATGATGCTCGCCGCACCAGAACTCGTCGTAGCCGAGATCGTCGAGCTGTTGCACGAAATCGAGGTCGCGGCGGAATTGCAGCGTCGGATGCTCGCCGATCGGGTGGTGTGGGGCGAGGAAGGCTCCGAATTTGAGGCGCGGCATGAGGTTTTTCTCGAATGATTGATGTTCTGTCGGAATTCGGTGGACCATTGGTAGGCTACCTGCCGTGCCGTTTCAACGTGCGGGCCTCGCGGAGCC
>NZ_JAFAVV010000401.1 GCF_019242285.1 Bradyrhizobium sp. | reverse complement strand
TGCGCCGGCATCCGACAAGGATCGATCGAGGCGCAGCCAATCCAGCCCCATGGGTTTCGCCGCCGACGACGACCTATCGACGCCGGCAAGAAAGAAAATCCGCGTAAGGCGCACAGCCGCCGTTGGACGCGCTGCCCAGCGGAAAGCTGCGTTACGGCAGTATGGCGCCCGCCGCGGGCGACCGCTTCGTAAGCCGGCCTGGTCGACGATCAGCGGGACGAATGCAAGAGATCGGCACGAATTGAACAGCGGAATGGCAATTTGAAGGTGAGCGGGACGCATGTTTACTCCTCGTCGGTCCACACGGGAATGGCGTGGGCGATGACGGCGGACAACGGCAGAGGACCGAAGTAGCGGCCATCAAAAGAGTCCTCGGACTGCAAGTTCATGAGAAAAATCTCGCCTTCGCCGAGGACGTTGCACCCCTGCCAGACCGGCAGTGGTCGGCCACGGGCATCGCGCTCGCGCGCTTCGCCCACTTCGATCCCATCGACCAGGACGGTTGCCCCCTTTCTGCAGACGGTTTGCCCGGGAAGCGCCAGCACGCGCTTCAACATTGGGACGCCGATCGGCAAATAACCATTCAGATCGAGGAAGGTCGCGAGCGGTTCCGGCGGCAGGACGGCGACGAGCTCAGTGACGTGGAGCTCTCCAGTCGGACGCAGGCGATAGAGACCGAGAGGAACGCTGTCCGAGACGTTCCACAGGAAAATCGGAAGCGGATTTGCGCCGATCATCAAGAACGATAGCACGACGCTAATGACCACTGCCGTGATCGCCGAGACTTGTCCTTTCATGGCGCGATCTTCTGTCGGTGAAGCCATGCCTGGTGCCGCGATGCGGTGTAGAGCCGCGGAGTTTCGTTGACGGAAAGACGGTTGTGGACATGCCGCCAATAGTCCGGCGCGGCGTCGGCGGGATCGATCCCGAGTGCTTCCACGGCATCGATCAGCTGCAGGACCTGCTCCACCTTCGGCCAGCCTGAAAGCCGCAACAGGATCTCGCCGCCGGGTTGCACATAGGGGACCGTCGAGCACGGCTGGCCGGGCGCCACGGCGCGTAGGATGTCGATCCGCGACAGGATCGTACCGAAGTCGTTGGAAGCCCAGCGGACGAACGCGAAGACGCTTTCGGGATCAAACGAAAGGACGCGTCGGCGCCGATCAAGGATGTGCTCGGCGACGAAGCGACCAAAGCGAATCCGGTTTTCGATCCGCTTCTCGAGCCACAGCAGCTCGACGTGAGTGAGCCCGTTCATGCCGGTGCTCCCTGACTGCGGTAGCAGCGCATTGAAAGCTCCAACGACTGAGACGTAAGGCTCGCTGGCAGCCGACGTCGCCATCGCTCCAGCAAGGGAAAGCGCGTCGCCCTCCCCTTCGTTGCGATCTCCCGAAGGAACCGAACGGGCGGTCCGTTAGAAAAAAATCCGAAGGATTTTGAGTTAGGAAAGTTACGGGGGCGGCAAACGCCGAAGAGACAATGGCTTAGAGCCGATTTCGGTCCCCGATGGCACGAGGATCCGGTCCCCGATCGCATGAGCATTCCCGTCCCCGATAGCACGAACGAATTCACAGCTTTTCCTCCGGCGAAGCGATGAGACCGCGTCGGAGCAACCGTTCGACAAAGGGATCGACGGGATCCGGCGCAAAGTTCAGCCGCTCGGCGCCATTCGGGTCGCGCGTGATCAGAAGCTGATAGCCGGGCAATGTCTGGCGGCGGACGATCTCACGCAGGTCATAGGCAAAATGCTTGAGCGGCGAGAGGCTGCCCGACTTGGCGTGGAGATAGACGAGATCAAAACTCCAGCCGCCCGCCTGATGGCCCCCATGCTTGCGAACCAGGCGGTAGAGCCACCGCTCGAGCCCACCCATCAGATCGAAATATGCTCTGTCGATGGTCAGGACGAGTGCGTCGTCCAAAACGCCGGAATAGAACCAGTCCGGAAGGATCAACTGCAGGCCGGATGGCCTCCCGTGCGCGTCGGCCATCTCCTTCCATTCATTGATCCAGGAGAAGCGATGCCGCCGGCGCTCGGTCGGCTGTCGGATCGAGGTCAGCACGGTCGTCGACTGAAGCCGGTCGAGACCGGCCCTCAGCCGATCGTAATCTCGCGCCCCGGTGCCGCGGCCGACGAACGTCAGGATTTCGTAAGGGGTGGCGGCCATCAGACGCGAGGTCTTCAGGCCCGCGTCACGGGCTTCCACGATCTGCGACGCCGCCCAGATCAGAACGTCAGCATCCCAGATCGTGGCCATGCCGTGTTCGGGCACGGCTTCGACACGGATGGTGATGGGGCCAGCGCGGAAATCGATCGGCACAACGCGCTTGGATTTTGCCAGCGAAAAGAACGGATATGCCATCAGATCCTGCGCATCGCGAGGCGCGAGATCGCCCGGAAGCGCACGAAAGAGCTCAAGCTGATGGCGCTCGGATTGACGTCTCTTCCGCATTGTCATTGCCCTGCTCATGACAATCAGCGGCGTTCCTGGCCGGCGTACGGGCGCAGCCCCGGATGCTTCTTGGCGGGCAGCACGGTCCCCTTGCCGGGATCGGCGGTCGAGGTCTTGGCGCCAAGATCGGCCCAGGCCTTGAGATCATCGAGCGCATAAACGACGCGCCCGCCGATCTTCCGATAAGTCGGGCCGGTGCCGTAGGTCCGGTGTTTCTCGAGTGTGCGTCCGGACAGGCCGAGATATCGGGCAGCCTCGGACGTTCTGAGAAAGCGTGGCGGCAACCCGGCGATCGGATCGGGCATCTGGCAACTCCATGACAGCGGCGCGCGCTTGCAGAAGGGATGGCGCGTCGATGACCATCCTGGAGGAGTGCAGAAGCGGAGGTGGATGCCGAAAACCGAGGGGGGCGTTTTCGGCACCCCCCGGAAATTGGGCTATCTGTCCCTGCGTCTCAGCCGCAAGAGGTCGCGGTAGCCGCCTCGCATCAAGTCAAGCCCCATCTGCACGAGGCGAATGGTGCGGCTGCGGAGGTCATGGGTCTTCCAGGCACGAGCGGAGATACGCACCGGTCCAAACAGCCCTTCCGCGATGGCTCGATAAGAGGCGCCTTCCTGCCGGCCGTCGAGCGCGCGCAGTGCCAACTCCAGGCGCGCGCGACGTTGCGGCGTGAGGTCGTCCAACGCAGGGCCGAGGGGCCGGTCATTGAGCGCACGCCAGAGTCGTTGGGCCGCACGGTCTCGTGTCTCGAAATCGTCATCCAGCGACAGCTTGACGTGATAGCCGACACGCTCGATCGGCTCGGCCTCAAGCCAAAGACGATGTGTGGCTCCGCCCAGCCGTAATACAACATACCATCCATCGGGAGCTGACCGCAGTTGATCCGGCGGGAGGCCGGTCAAGTCCAACGGCGCGACGAGGGTCGGCGGAGCAGCTTCCTCCATTGCCAAAACGGCAGGCAAGCTCTCGGGCGCCCAGAAGACGGGCTCGGAATTGAATGAGCGGTGAGGGTTAGCGGCGAAAGACTAAGCCCCATTCGCTTCGAAAGTCGGCTGACGCGGCAGCTTGTGGTTCCTTTAGAGATCGATAGGCCTGCCGATATTCCGAATCTCGACGAAGGTACTCCCAGGCAATGCTCGCATTCTCCGCGTTGTTCGTATGGTAGGCCTTGGGCGACCGCCAATCGAATTCCGGCATCGTGCTGTCCTCATGTGTGGTGGCCGCGCGAGTGCAATGCAACAATTAGAGCTATTTATGATTGTTCAAATTCGAAAGATCGCCGCTCGGTAACTTGATGGGGATAAGCTCGAAGAAGACGAATAATGTGTTCAACCCAAGCCTATTGACAATCGGCGCGGCGCCAAACTCAATCCGGACGCCGCAACAGATGACGATAGCCATGGCGCGCCATCCACTTTGCACGTGCCAGATGGGTATCGAAGGCACGGCGTGCACGATCGGGTTCTCGATCGGGGTCGAGATGAAGAACGACGCGCGCAACCTCGCGCCAATCGGCATTGTCTTCTTCGGCGTCGAGCAAGCGCAAGTACGTGACGAGATGTTCCTCGTCATACGCTGTCAGCACCGGATCGGTGGGCGCGGAATCCGCAACATCGGGATCGAGCGGAGGTGACGGCATCAACTGATTCCAGGGCGGGCAAGGCTGTGTTCGGCCCCGCCAGAGTTAGCCACGCTTTAGTCCCATTCGGACCGTGGTACCACTTACCAAGAGTGGTCCTCCTTACAGGCAGGAAACACGCAAGCAATCCGACTTTGGATAGAGATCAACGATCTCGCGTCCTCTATTGAAGCTCTTTTGTCGAAAATACTCCGTGGTGAAATACTCTTCAAGCCGATGCCCTCTCGGAGATGCATATCCGAGAGATTCTCGCGCTCAATCTGAGGCGGCTGCGGCACGAGAAGGCCCTGTCGCAGGAAGAGCTCGCTCATCGCGCGGGAATCGATCGGACTTACATCAGTGCAATCGAGCGAAGCCTGTATGCGGTGAGCATCGACGTCTTGGACAAACTCTCCCGCGCGCTCGACGTCGAGGCAGCGGATCTTCTGAAGCGACCGCAGCAAACCGGCAAAGAAAAGAAAAAGAGTCGCGGCCCGGACGGTTCCTAAACCTCCAAGCACGACGAAAATTGGGCGATCGTGCTGACGTGTCTAACATAGGCCCTATCCAAGCTAGCAACCAACAATTTGATTTGGACCCCGTCAAATCTTGGAAATGAGCAATAGACATCCTGCCTCTCGGCGGCATAAGGCCCCGATGGCATTCCCGATGGGGCCCCTGCCGCGCGCCGACTTCAGCTTGGCAGCGCTGGCAGGCCGTGCCACCCTCTCACCTTGGAAGGCTGTAGGGGGAGATTATGGTTTTGTACCTCAGCGTTCCGTATCTGTGGTTGGTTGCAATCGCTCTGTTGCCGGCCGCGACGGCGGCGCGGGCTGATGACGAGGCGCGATGTCGGGAGCTGACTCGGCAGTTCCAAGACACTAAATCGCAGATGACGGCAATCGAGGTGTCTCAGACCTTGTTTTCGGCCACGGATGCCAATTGCGTACCGCTTGCCACCGAGCTCCTGGACTTCGGCGCGTCGGTCGACGCGCGCGATCGCCTGGGCGCAAGGCCGCTCAGTCATGCGGCCCGCCTCGGCAACATCGAGATCGTTGATCTCCTGCTGGCACGCGGCGCTCCGATCAATGCGCGCAATCTGCCCGGGGCGACCGCCCTGTATTTTGCCGCCGAACGCGGTCATGCCGCGATCGCGCAGCGACTGATCGAGCGTGGTGCCGACGTCAATCTCGTCGGGCGCAGTGAATTGTCTCCGGTTGCCGCTGCAGCCTATGGAGGGCACGATACGATTGTCGAGATGCTGCTTGCGCATGGAGCCGACGCGCAGGTTGTGGATGCGACGGGCAAGCCGGCCATCGTGTACGCGGCGGGGACGGGACGGCTCGATG
>NZ_JAFAVV010000344.1 GCF_019242285.1 Bradyrhizobium sp. | reverse complement strand
TGGGCCGTGGTGTGGGGTCCCATTCCGGTCGCCGTCGCATTGATCGGCTGGTTCTGGCCGAAGCGCGTGCCGGAGGACGAGGCATGAAGGAGCGTATCGTCGCCGATCTCTCCGGGCTGCCGCTGCACGGGCTCGGCAGGGCGAGCGTGACCTGGTGGGGCACGGCCGCCTTCATGCTGATCGAGGGCACCGGCTTCGCGCTGGTGATCGGCATCTATTTCTACCTGATGAGCCTGGCCGCGGTCTGGCCGATCAATGCGCCGCCGCCGAATCTGTTGCCGGGAACGCTGGTGACGCTGATCCTCCTCATCAGCGCGCTGCCGAACTGGCTGGTGTCGCGGTGGGCCGAGCAGCAGGATCTGCGCAAGGTGCGCATCGGGATGGTGGTGATGTCGCTGCTCGGCATCGCCCCGCTCATCGTGCGCGCATTCGAGTTCGGCGCGCTGAATGTGAGCTGGGACAGCAATGCCTACGGCTCGGTGATCTGGACCCTGCTCGGCCTGCACACCACCCACATCATCACGGATCTCGTCGATACGCTGGTGCTCGCCGCACTGATGTTCACGCGCCACGGCCGCAATCCGCGGCGTTTCGGCGATGTTCAGGACAACGCCATGTATTGGAACTTTGTCGTGGCGGCGTGGCTTCCCATCTATGGCTGCATCTACTGGATAGCACGGCTATGAACGCTTCGAGGACCCTGGCAAGGTTGAGGGCGTGGGCAGGCCTTTGGGTCGCCACCCTGCTCTGGGCGATCAACATGCAGCTCGGCCAGATCCTCCCCTATTGGGACTGCGAGAGGCAGACCTGCCTATCCGCCGCCATATCCGTTGCTGCCGCCCTCGGCGCCGCGCTGGGCGGTGTCGTTTCCTGGCGATCCGCGCGCAGCGAGGGTCACGGCTTCGGCGCTCCCGGCACGGTTCATTTCGCAGCCCAACTCAGCGCGTTGTCGTCACTGGTCTTCGCGTTCGCCCTTGCGATGCAAGCCATCGCCTCCGTGGTGTTGACCGGATGCGAACGATAGGCCTGCTCCTGATTGCCTTGCTGTGCGTCGCACCTGCGTTCGCGCATGGCCCCGGTGGGCCCAGTGAGCGTGCAGCATGGACTTTCGACCCCTGGGTCGTCGTTCCCCTGGCAGTGTTTGGCGCCCTCTACGCGGCTGGCGCTGCGGCGCTGCATCAGCGCAGCCGCAGCCAATCTCCGGTCCGATTCCGGCGCGACATCGCTTGCCTCCTGGGCTGGGCAAGTCTCGCGGGCGCACTGGTTTCACCTCTCCATTGGCTGGGCGAGCAGCTCTTCACCTTCCACATGATCGAACATGAGATCGTGATGGCGGTGTCCGCGCCGCTCATCGTGTTCGCCCGGCCGCTCGGTACGCTGTTGTGGTCATTGCCCCGGCGCCGCCGCGTCGCCATCGGACGCCTGCTCCGTTCACATCCGATCCGCACGGCCTGGGACTGGCTGAGCCGCGGCCGCAATGCGACCATCCTGCATGGCATCGTCATCTGGGCGTGGCATGCGCCACTGTTGTTCGATGCCGCCGTGACCCATGTGATGCTGCACCGCCTGCAGCACCTCGGCTTCTTTGCGACCGCGGTGCTGTTCTGGTGGTCGGTGCTGCGGCCGAACGAGGCCGCCGCCGGCGCCTGGCATCTGTTCGTCACCATGCTGCACACCAGCGCGCTGGGTGCCTGGATGGCGCTGGCGCCACGGGTTCTCTATCAGGTCCAGACGGCGGCGGCTCCCGCCTGGGGAATGACGCCGCTGGACGACCAACAACTTGCCGGCGTCATCATGTGGGTGCCGGCCGGCACCATCTATGCCGGCGCTGCACTTGCGCTCCTGGCGATCTGGATCAGCCGCTCCGGCGGGCGAACGAGGGAGGGTCATGCGGCTCGTCTCTTCTAAACTCTGGCTCGGTACTGCCGCGGCGGTTTGCGTCGTGGCGGCGGCGGCCACGGCGGTCGCCTGGTCGTCGCAACAGCGGAGCGAACAGGTCGCGCATGCCATCACCGGCGGCAACCCGACCCATGGGCCGGATCTGTTGCGCCGTTATGGTTGCGGCGGCTGCCACACCATTCCGGGCGTTCCAGGCGCCGATGGCCAGGTCGGTCCGCCGCTCGCAGGCCTCCTGCATCGCGTCTATATTGGTGGTGTGGCGATCAATTCGGCCGACAACCTGGTTCAGTGGATCGTGGCGCCCCAGCAGCTATCGCCGAATTCGGTCATGCCGGCGACAGGCATCTCGGAAGCGGAGGCGCGCGATGTCGCGGCCTATCTCTATTCCCGTTGAGCGGTCATGGACGGGGTGTCGGTCGCGCCGGGAGCGATTTGAGATAGGCTGCAATCGCCTGCCGGTCACTGTCCGGCAACATCGCGGTATTGAGCACGACCTCCGTCATCGAAGAGCCGACGCGGCCGTGGTTGGGCGTATTGCCGCCCTTCAGCATGTCCGCGATATCCTGCCTCGACCAGCTCCCGATGTGCGCCGGCGTGATGTTCGGGTAATAGCCGGTCCCCTCCGGGTCCACGCCGCCTGCGAAACGCGTGCCTTCCCTGATGCCGCCGAGCAGTCCGCGCGACGAATGGCATTCGGCACAATGGCCGACGCTCTCGACCAGATAGCGGCCCCGGTTCCATTCGGGATTGTGCCGCACGTCCGGCTTGATCGGCGTCCGGTCCAGATAGAGCAGTTTCCAGAATCCGATCAACCGCCGAAACCGGAACAGCGGATTGAGATCGTGCGGCGGCGCGCGGCCGGAAACGGCCGGCAGCGTGCGGAGATAAGCCATCAGATCGACGACATCGGAGATCGCCATATGGGCGAAGCTCGGATAGGGAAAGACTGGATAGTAATGGCTGCCGTCCGGGGCGACGCCGCTGAGCAGGGCGTTGGCGAGATCACCGGCCCGCCACGCGCCGATGCCATCCACCGGATCCGCCGAAATATTCGGCACGCGGAAGGTGCCGAAGGGAGACGCCAGCGCCAGGCCACCACCGAGACGGAGGCGGTCCGGCTGTCCCGGCGTGGCGTGGCAGGACGCGCAGTCGCCCGCGGCGAAAATCAACTGGCCGCGCGCCGGGTCGCCTTGCCGCTCGAGCGTTCCCGGCGGAAGGAAGTTGGCCGCGACGGGTTGCGGCGCCGTGATCAGCCAGCCGGCGAGCAGACCTGCCGCGGCCACCATGGTCATCGCGGCGGAAATGAGCCCAAAATGCGCGCGCATCGATTGCCGAAGTTGATGTCGGATGCCCGACAATCGCGCAGCTCCGATGAATGTTCCTGCCAGCGATCAGAGAGAGCGCGGGAATTGGGCGACGGACAGGGCTCGCAAATAGGAACGTTCCTCTCCAGGAAAACATTGATCGCGAGAAACTGCCAATGATCGACGCCGTGGTGCAGGCCTCGCCGGAACACGCGAAGTGGGGCCTGAGCGACGACGCATGTTGCGTGCTGCCATTGACGGACCGGGAATGCAGACAGGATTTGCCTACACGAGATTTGCGGCCCGCCTCGCCAACATCTCCCAATTGTCGGACGCGGATCTCGAGCTGCTCGCCAGGATGCCGTTCAGGATCGATCACTTCGCATCGCATGAGACCATCCTCAGGAAGGGCGATCAGCCGGACCACTGCTGCCTGCTGCTTCAGGGCTATCTCTGCTGGCGCGAGGCTGGATGCGAGGGCGGGCAGATTACCTCGCTGTACGTGGTCGGCGACATGCCCGACCTCTACACGGTCGATTCTCCTCAAGTCGCTGCGAGTCTCAGCACACTTGGTCCGGTCGTCGTCGCGTCCGTGCCGCACCTCTTCCTTCGCGAGACTGCATCGCTGTCATCCGGCCTCTCCCGCGCGTTTTCGCGCCTCGCCATCGCGGACGCGGCATTGCTTCGCAACTGGATCATCAACCTCGGCAGCCGCGATTCGCTGACCCGCGTCGCTCACCTCGTCTGCGAGACTGCCTGGCGTCTTCGTGCCGTCGGGCACGCCAGGGACGATCAGTTTCCGTCGCCATTCACCCAGTCCGACCTCGCGGCGGCCTGCGGCATTTCCGCCGTGCACGCCAACCGCATCATTCAGGAGCTCCGCCGCAGGCGCCTCTTGAACTGGCGTTCGCGCATGGTGACAGTCACGGATTGGGAAGGCCTGATCCAACTGGCGCGTTTCGATCCGGATTATCTGCGTCTGCCCGGCTTGAACGGCGCAGCACATGTTCTGTCGTCGCCGCACGCCACGGCGGAGCGGACGGCTCACGTGCGAATGCCTCCGTGAACCGCCATGGGGCGGCGCTCATCATGTCCTCAATCGCGCGCTGGACCTCGTCCACCACGCCGCGCCAATCTCCTGGCTTCGCCTGACGGAACAAACGCACGCTCGGGTACCAAAGCGCCGTGCTGCCCGTCTTCGGCCATCGCCAATCGCAATCGGAATGCAGCATGACCCAGGTTTCACAGCCGAGCGCTGCGGACAAGTGCGCGATCATCGTGTCCGGGCAGACGACGATGTCCATGGTGCGCAACCGATGGCCGAGCGCTTCGATATCTGGCGTGCTGATGTCGATCGCGCCGATCTCATCGACGGCCGCAGCCCCGTCGCCGCGCTGCAACGAGAACAGCCGAACGCCCGGAAGCCGGATTCGTCGCAATTCCGCCGGCGGTATCGACCGCCGCTTGTCCCAGTCTCCGACCTCCCAAGCCACGCCGACGGCCAGACCCCTGTCGCGAGGCGCCGCCCCGCATGGCCCGAGCCGCAGATATGGCTCACGCATCTCTACCTGATCGCGCGTCGCCTTGATGGCATGCGGGAGCTCCATGATCTCGATGTCGGTATCGAAATCGACCTCCGGCGTGCCGTCATGCAGCGCGATGGCCCGGTCGACACCTTCCACTCGCCCGACCAGGGACAGTAATTCCGGCTGGCACCAGACAATAACTTCCCGTGCCAACTGGCGCAATGGCTTCGCGAAACGGATGAACTGGATGGTGTCGCCCAGACCATGATAGCAGCGAACCAGCACCCGCTGTCCGCTCAGCATCTCGCCGCGCCAGATGCGCTGCTGATGACGCGGGCCGTCATGCTTGTCGCCGCATTCACCGCGATGGCTGTTCAGGTTGCGATCGCTGATCGCCCAGGCCCGGTCGAAGTCCCCCGCGCGGATCGCGGCGGCCCATTCGTCGGCCGCGACGCGGTCCTCTTCGCCGGTATTCCCGGTCATCGCTATTGCGAGCGATGAACGAACTTGTGGAAGCGGCTGATCCCGCCGTCGTTGGTTCGATCCTGATACAGAAATGCCAGATGGGACTCGTCGAACTTGCGAAAGAATTCATCCCACTCGATCGGATCCAGCGCCTTCTCTTTCGGATCGAAATCGATGCGGAGGATTCCCGCGTGCCCGTCTTCCTCGGTCGCCCGCACTGTCGCCGGCCGGCCCTCGCGCTGCTCGGCCCATCGGCGGATCGTCTCATGACTGGTGGTCGTCTTGCTGTCGCTCATCTTCTGTTCCGTTCAGATCGACCGGCCCCATCGCCTCACTGACGAACGCATCCGCTCCGGATTTGTTCGTTTCAAGTGCTGGCATTACCTGCTTGTTGTTCTTCATCTTCTTCGAAGCTGCATGCCGCCGGATCACATGCACTTTCTAAACCAAGTTAAGTTTTTCGCACTTTGTTCGTTCGACTCGACGCGGGCCCGTCATTGGGCGCTTCGCCACAGGAACGAACAAAAGCCCGGTACGTTCGCGACGTACTTACGTTTCGGCGCTATACGTGCAGGAGGATACCGACAGATGCATTCCCGTCTTCAGGACAGACGACGTGTCCGCGTCGGCATCGTCGGCATCGGCAATTGTGCGAGCTCGTTCGTTCAGGGACTGACTTACTACCGGAATGCAAATGCCAACGAGCCCGTACCGGGCCTGATGAACGTGGATGTCGGCGGCTACCACGTGCGAGACATCGAGATCTCCGCGGCCTTCGATGTCAACGCCAACAAGGTCGGATGCGATGTCGCCGAGGCAATCTGGACAGGGCCGAACAACACTCACCGATTTTCGGCTGTCGCCGAGACCGGCGTGATCGTTCACCGCGGCCCCGTGCTGGACGGCGTCGGCTGCTATCTCGCCGACGACGTTCCCATTGCCGCCTTGGAGGAGACCGATGTCACGGATGTCCTCACGAAATCGCGCACGGACGTCCTCGTATCCTATCTGCCGGTCGGATCACAACAGGCCACCGAGTGGTATGCCGCCCGCGCGATCGAAGCCGGCTGCGCTTTCGTCAACTGTATCCCGGTGTTCGTCGCATCCGATCCTGGCTGGCGGCGGCGATTCGAGGACGCCGGGCTGCCGCTCATCGGCGACGACATCAAGAGCCAGGTCGGCGCCACCATCCTGCACCGCATGCTCGCCAACCTGTTCCGCGAACGCGGCGTGCGGCTCGACCGCACCTATCAGCTCAATTTCGGCGGCAACACCGATTTCAAGAACATGCTTGAACGCGACCGCCTCGCTTCGAAGAAGATTTCGAAAACTCAGGCCGTCACCAGCCAGTTCGACGTGCCGCTCGATGCGGAGAACATCCATGTCGGGCCGAGCGATCACGTGCCCTGGCTCACCGACCGCAAGCTCGCCTATATCCGCCTGGAAGGCACCACCTTCGGCGGCGTGCCGCTGGCCGCTGAGCTCAAGCTCGAGGTCTGGGACTCACCGAACTCGGCTGGCGTCGTCATCGATGCCGTGCGTTGCGCCAAGCTCGCCATGGACCGCGGCATTGCCGGTGCCCTGACCGGGCCGTCGAGCTACTTCATGAAGTCGCCGCCGCAGCAATTCACCGACGAAGAAGCCCGTCTTCGCACCAATGCCTTCATCGAGAACAAGGCCTGACCACCGCCATGGTGAAGACCATTCATCTCGTCCGCCACGGACACCACGCGCTGCTCGGCCACAAATTGTGCGGCCGGATGCCGGGCGTCGGCCTCGACGACCAGGGTTGCCGGCAAATGGCTCGGTGCACGGATTTCCTGCTGCCGCCACCGTCCGCCATCCAGTCGAGCCCGCAGCAACGGACGCGACAATCGGCCAATATCCTGGCGGCGCGCTTCGGCCTTGCCGTGGAGATCGTCCCAGCCATGGACGAGATCGACCTTGGGGACTGGACCGGCCGCTCCTTCGAGGAACTGGAAGGCGATGTCGCCTGGACACGCTGGAATCACGCGCGCGGAAGCAGCCGACCGCCGAACGGCGAGACGATGCAGGCCCTTCAGGCGCGAGTCGTGCGGCATCTCGAGCAACTGCGACACGACGACAGCGATGGCGCGCTCGTCATCGTCAGCCATGCGGAGCCAATCCGCGCCGCGCTGCTGCATTACTCGCAGCTTCGCCTCGACGACTATGTCGCCATCGAGGTCGAGCCGGCCAGCATCACTACGTTGTCGGTGGATCGCGCCGGCATTCACATTTCCACGTTCAACCAGCGGGTGCCGGCGTGAAGATCGTCATCTTCGGCCTCACGATCTCCTCGTCGTGGGGCAATGGCCATGCGACGCTCTGGCGCGGATTGTGCAAGAATCTCGCGCGGATGGGTCACCATGTCGTCTTCTATGAACGCGACGTGCCCTACTATGCGGGAACCAGAGACTTGTTCGAACTGCCGCGGGGGCGCCTCGAGCTCTATCCGTCCTGGAATGCCATTCGTCCCAATGCGCTCACCGACGTCACCGATGCGGACGCCGTCATTGTCACCTCCTATTGTCCCGATGCGCTCGCCGCGACCGAGCTCGTTCTCGAGGAGGCCCGCAGGCTGCGCGTCTTCTACGATCTCGACACGCCGGTGACGCTTGCGAAGCTGCGCGCGGGTGAAACCGTGCCGTACATTGGACCGCGGGGCCTGAGTGATTTCGATCTCGTGCTCAGCTTCACTGGCGGCCCGAGAGCATTCGAGGAATTTCGCCGGCGACTGGGCGCGCGGCGGATCGTGGCTCTCTATGGTCATGTGGACCCTGAAATTCATCGCCCGGTCGAGCGGCAGCCGCATTATGAGGCGCACCTCTCGTATCTCGGAACCTATTCGGTGGACCGCCAACATGTGCTGGAAACGCTGTTCGTCGCGCCCGCGCGCCAGCGGCAAGGGTTGCGTTTCCTGATCGGCGGCGCACAGTATCCGCCGGACTTCCCGTGGTCACCCAATATCTATTTCGTGCGCCATCTGCCTCCGTCGGAGCACGCGGCGTTCTTCGCTTCCTCGCGCTTGACGCTCAACGTCACGCGGCCGGCCATGGCGGAGATGGGCTGGTGTCCATCGGGCCGGCTGTTCGAGGCAGCAGCCTGCGGCGCTCCGCTATTGAGTGATGCCTGGGACGGGATCGACGACTTCTTCGAGCCTGGCGAGGAAATCCTGCTTGGCCGTGACGAAACCGACGTGATTGCCGCGATCGAGGCGAACGACGAGGTGCTGCTACGCATGGCAAGCCGCGCGCGTGAACGGACGCTCGCCTGGCACGGTTCCGCGAAGCGCGCGACCGAGCTGGTCGAACATCTCGAGCGATCGAGTGGCCCGCGCGCCGATCTGCCGATTGCGCAGGAGGCTTGAGATGTGGGGTGTCGTACCCGCGGCGGGCCGGGGCAGCCGCATCCAGCCGCTGGCGTTCTCGAAGGAGCTGCTGCCCGTCGGCAGCCGCAGCGACGGAGACACGTCCCGGCCTTGCGCCGTTTCGGAATATCTGGTCGAGCGGCTGATCCTCGGCGGCGCCGACAAGATCTGCTTCGTGATCTCGCCGGGCAAATCCGACATCCTGGAATATTTCGGCGATCATTACGACGGCGCGCAGCTCGCCTACGTGGTGCAGCCGGACGCTGCCGGCCTCTGCGACGCGGTGTTCAGGGCGAGCACGGTGATCGGTGACCGCGACGATGTCATGGTCGGCCTGCCCGATACGGTCTGGTTTCCCAAGAACGCACTCGCTGCCCTGCCCACCGCCGATCTTTCCTTTTTGCTGTTTCCGGTCGAGCAGCCTGAACTCTTCGACGCCGTGGTGCTCGATGGCGAGCAGGTCCGGGAGATCCAAGTCAAACGAGCGGATGCCGGCTCGAACTGGATCTGGGGCGCGTTCAAGATGTCGGCTGCAGGCTTCCGCGACCTGCACTCCCTATGGCTGCAGCGTGGTCGTCGCGACGAATATTTCGGCACGCTCGTCAACGGCTACCTTGCGGCTGGCGGCAGCGGCATCGGCGTCAAAGCGGGTGATGTCTATGTCGACGTCGGCACAGTGAAGGGCTACCGGACGGCCATGGCACTTCTGGACACCAGCGCCGAGATCAGCCGTCCGCGATCAAGTCTCCGAGCCGCGACGCCTGCCGAGACGGCGGAGACTGGAATGCCAGCGTTCGACAGAAGCGCATCATGACCACGGCCATGCTCTCACAGGACGAAATCCGCCGGCGCGTCGATGCGCTCGGACCGTGGTTTCACAATCTCGACCTCAACGGCGTCAGCACCGCGCCGTCGCATTTTCTCGGCGACTACCCGATGGTGAAATGGCGGCGGTTCTCGCGGATCATTCCTGACCGGCTCGAAGGAAAGTCGGTGCTCGACATCGGCTGCAACGCCGGTTTCTACGCCATGGAGATGAAGCGTCGCGGCGCCGAGCGCGTGCTGGGGCTCGACACCGACGACGAGTATCTCGCGCAGGCGCGGTTTGCGGCAGACGTCAGCCGCCTCAAGATCGAGTTCCGCAAGCTGTCGGCGTACGACGTAGGCAGCCTCGGCGAGCGCTTCGACCTCGTGATCTTCATGGGCGTGCTCTACCACCTGCGTCATCCACTGCTTGCGCTCGACCTGATCCACGAGCATGTCGCGCGTGACCTGCTCCTGTTCCAGTCGATGCTGCGTGGCCAAGGCCGGGTCGATCCCGTCGACGAGAACTATGATTTCTGGACCACCGAACAGTTCGACAGCCCCGGCTATCCAAAGCTGCATTTCATCGAGCGCGAATACGCCGATGATCCTACCAACTGGTGGGCGCCCAATCGCGCCTGTGCGGAGGCAATGCTGCGCAGCGCCGGATTTAAAATTCTCGCGCATCCTGAGGACGAGGTTTATCTCTGTGGAAAAGCCGAACGGCCGCAAGCGGATGGTGCCGTCTATCCGGCGCGAGGCGCGCGATGATCGAGGCTGCCAAGATCTGGAACGAGCCGAATAACAAGTCGCACTGGGACATCCTGATCGATCCCGAGTGGGAGCAGTTCGCGGCCATGGCGGTCGCGGCGGCGAAGGCGATCCGCGCCGTGCACCCGACGCTGCCGCGGGTGCTCGGCGGCATCTCGCCGATTGATCCGCGCTTCATCGAGAACATGAAAGCACGCGGCGTGCTCGATCATGTCGAAGCGGTCGCGGTACACGGCTTTCCGCTGGACTGGAACTTGTGGAAAATCGACGAGTGGCCGCAGAAGCTCGCCGAAATTGAGGCGCTGGTCTGCCTGCCGGTCTGGGTGACCGAAGTCGGCGTGTCGTCCTTCGGCGCCGACGAGGTGCAGGCCTGGGGCGTACGACGCACCGCCGAGCTCCTCGCAGGACACGCGCCGCGCATCCATTGGTACAGCCTCTACGACCTGCCTGCGACCTGGGAGGCGACGACACGACACCGCGAGGCCGAAGGTTCCTCCTATTACCGGCATTTTCACATGGGGCTGTTGCGCGAGGATGGCACGCCGAAACCCGCCCTGGAAATCTTCGCCCAGCACGCGGCCTCCCTGGGACTGTGCCAGTGGTTTCATTTCGAGGATCATCGGCTCGACGAGGCGGCGCGCTGGATGCGCCGGCTCGGCGTGCGCCATCTCAGGACTGGGCTCTCCTGGGCCGACAGCTTCCGTCCCGGCGCGCTCGACTGGTTCGATCGGCAGATGGGGGCGCTCGCCGACTTCGACATCACGGTGACGTTCTGCTTTACGCCCGAACATCGCGGCATCGCGCCGCATCACACCAGCCCGCCGCGCGAGCCCGTGGAATTCGCCGACTTCTGCGCCAGCATGATTGATCGCTACTGCGGGAAAGCTGACGCCGGACCGGCTGCCCCGGAGGAGAAAGCATTATGCGTGCCATGATCCTCGTCCTCGACTCCGTCGGCATCGGCGGCGCGCCCGATGCGGCGCGCTACGGCGATGAAGGTGCGGATACGATTGGCCATATCGCCGAAGCCTGCGCACTTGGTGAAGCGGACAGCGAATGGCGGGAGGGTCCGCTGCATCTGCCTCATCTCACAGGGCTCGGTCTCGGACAGGCAAGCTGCCTTGCCACCGGCAGATGTCCGCCCGGGCTCGCGTATCGTGGTTCCTCCATCGCGCATTTCGGCTGCGCCAGCGAGCAGTCGCTGGGCAAGGACACGCCATCCGGCCATTGGGAGATCGCCGGCGTGCCCGTCCAGTTCGATTGGGGCTATTTCCCGAACAGCACCCCATGCTTTCCAGATGCGCTGATCGAAATGCTCTGCGCCGAGGCGGATCTGCCCGGCATTCTTGGCAATTGCCACGCTTCCGGCACGGAGATCATCGCTCGGCTCGGCGTCGCCCATCTCGCGACCGGACAGCCGATCTGCTACACCTCGGCCGACAGCGTCTTCCAGATCGCAGCTCATGAACAGAGCTTCGGCCTCTCCCGGCTCTACGAGGTATGCGCGATCGCGCGCCGCCTCGTCGATCCGCTCAATATCGGTCGGGTCATCGCACGCCCGTTCGTCGGAACGTCACCGCAGACCTTTCGGCGAACCGCCAATCGTCGTGATTTCTCGGTGCCGCCGCCGGAGAGCACTCTGCTCGACATCGCAGCCGCCGATCGGCGCGACATCGTATCGGTCGGCAAGATCGGCGATATTTTTGCCCACCGCGGCACCGGCCAGAACAAGAAGGGCAGTGGCAACGACGTGCTGTTCGACTGCACCGTGCAAGGCTGGGAGCACCTCAGCGAAGGCGGCCTGCTGTTCGCCAATTTCGTCGATTTCGACACGGTCTATGGACACCGGCGCGACGTCACCGGCTACGCCGCCGCGCTGGAAACGTTCGACAGCCGGCTGCCCGAGTTGATCGCGCGGCTGAAATCGGACGATCTGCTGGTGATCACGGCCGATCATGGCTGCGATCCGACCTGGCCCGGCACCGACCATACGCGCGAACAGGTGCCGGTTCTCCTTTGGAGCGGGAAACAGCGGGCGCCCATCGGACAACGTACCGGCTTTGCGGATATCGGAGCCACCGTCGCGCGCCATCTCGAGCTGCCGCCGCTCGCCCACGGTCAGCCGTTCTGACCTCTCGCGTGGCAGCGATTCACCTGGGTTAATGATCCAGGTTAGAGAAATTTTCGTTTGTACATTGCGGAGGAACGAACATTCGATGCACTGCTTCTAACCTCAGGAGTGACACGGCGCGATCGTCGTAACTTGATGGTTTCGAAGCATTCGCGGACGCTTTCGCTCCGACACACCAACGGCCCCTCGACCCTCTCGTGTGGAAGGAGACCAGGCGACATGACGCGAGCTCTGATCACCGGAGGCGCCGGATTCATCGGATCGCACGTGGCAGCCGCGTTGCTCGACGCGGGTCACGACGTCCGGGTACTCGACAATCTGTCACCTCAGGTTCACGGCTCCGATCGGAGGCGGCCAGCCTATCTCGCCCAGGAAGTTGAGCTGATGGTAGGCGACATGACTGATGAGCTCGCTGTGGAGCGGGCGCTGCATGGCGTCGACCGCGTGATGCATCTGGCCTCGATCGTCGGCGTCGGCCAGAGCATGTATGACATCGAGAGCTATGTCCGGACGAACGAGCTCGGCACCGCCACGCTCCTGCAGGCGCTGACGAAGCGGCCGGTCGGGCGTCTGGTGGTTGCCTCCTCGATGAGCATCTACGGCGAAGGGCTCTGCCGCGACGAAGACGGCAGGGCCGTTTCGCCCGACGAGCGCTCCGTCAGTCAGTTGAAACGGGCGGATTGGGAAGTGCAGGACACCGCTGGGCGCCCCCTCACACCGCTCGCGACACCCGAAACCAAGCGGCCCTCGCTCAGCTCGATCTACGCGCTGAACAAGTACGCGCAGGAGCGGATGTGCCTGATCACCGGCAAGGCCTACGGCATTCCAACCGTCGCGCTCCGCTTCTTCAACGTGTTCGGGCCCAACCAGGCGCTGTCGAATCCCTATACTGGTGTGCTGGCGATCTTCGCCGCCCGGCTGCTCAATGGGCGCGCACCGCTGGTGTTCGAGGACGGATTGCAGCGTCGCGACTTCGTCCATGTCCGCGATGTCGCCCGCGCCTGCCTGCTCGCGTTGGAGAGCAGCCATTCCGACGACGTCTTCAATATCGGGTCGGGACGAAGCCGCACCATTCTTTCCATTGCGCACGATCTCGCGCGGGTCATGGAACGCGCCGCACTCGTCCCGCGCATTGCCGGCAAATACCGCGCCGGCGACATCCGCCACTGCTTCGCCGACATCGCGAAGAGCCGAACACTCCTCGGATTCGAGCCACGGGTCGAGTTCGAGGAAGGCCTCGACGAACTGGCCTGCTACCTGGCCGACCAGGTTGCCGACGACCAGGCCGAAAAAGCCACCGACGAATTGTTGCGCCGAGGACTGGTGGCATGACGATCGCAGATGGCGACAAGCCCATCCTCATCACCGGCGGCTGCGGCTTCCTCGGCTGCAACCTGGCCGATCGGCTGGCCAGCCGCGGCGATCGCGTACTCATCCTGGACAATTTCGCCCGCGCCGGCATCCGGGAGAATGCGCAATGGCTGAAGTCGCGCCACCGCGACGAGATCGCGATTGCGATCGGCGACGTGCGCGATCCGATCATCGTCATCGATGCGGTGCGTGGCGCGCGTGCCGTTCTCCATCTGGCGGCGCAGGTTGCGGTCACCACCAGCCTGGAAGACCCCTGCGACGACTTCGAGACCAATGCGCGCGGCACCGTCAACGTGCTCGAGGCGGTGCGGCGCCATAACCCGTCGGCGCCCGTCATCTTCGCATCCACCAACAAGGTCTATGGCCGATTGGTCGACGATACGCAGATCCGCCGCGTCGATCGCCGCTACGTTCCGACGCATCAAGCGCTAGCCCGTGGCGTCACCGAGAGTGCTCCATTGGACTTCTACAGCCCCTATGGTTGCTCGAAAGGTACGGCGGACCAGTACGTTCACGATTACGCGCGGGTGTTCGGCCTGCGCACGGTCACGATGCGCATGAGCTGCATCTACGGCCCGCGCCAGTTCGGTACCGAGGATCAGGGCTGGATCGCGCACTTCCTGCTGTCGGCGCTTCGCGGTGATCGGCTGACCATCTATGGCGACGGCTGCCAGGTCCGCGACGCGCTCTATGTGGCAGACGCCACCGCGGCGTGGATCGCGGCGCTCGATCAGATCGACCGCACCCACGGCCGTGTCTTCAACCTGGGCGGCGGACCGGCGAATTCCGTCAGCCTGCTCGAGCTGATCGAGCTGCTGGCCCGGCTGGTCGGACACGAGATCAGCTTCGGATTCGATGATTGGCGTCCGGGCGATCAGCCCTGGTATGTCAGCGACGTCGGAGCGCTCTCAGCCGCCATCGGATGGCGACCGACGACGTCCCTACCCGACGGCCTGGCTTCGCTGCAGCATTGGCTGCAGGGCCGGTTCACCGGCGCCGTCATGAGCCGCGAGGTCGTGGCATGACCCGGGTCGCGCTCATCAATCCGAACTGGGATTTTTCGGGCAGCATCTATTTCGGTTGCCGTTGCCCGCATTTGCCGCTCGAGCTCGGAATTTCCCAGCACTATCTGCGGCAGGCCGGGCACAGCACGCTGCTGCTCGACGCCCACATGTTCGATCTCTCGCTTGTGGAAATCGAGACGGAGCTGCGCGGCTTCGGCCCGGATATCGTCGTCGTCACCACCGCGCCCACCTATCTGTTTTGGCGCTGCGCACCGCCCGAACTGCGCGTGCCGCAACGGCTCACCTCCGCGCTGCGCGAGCTCGCACCAACGCTGGTGGCGGTCGGCCCGCACGGCTCGACCACGCCGGGCGCCGCGCTGCGCAAGCTCGATGTCGATATCGTGGTGATGGGCGAATGTGAGCATGCGCTGCTGCGGCTCGCCAATGGCGAGCGCGACTTTGCCGGTCTGTGCTTCGCCGACGAGAACCGCATCCGGGTCAATGGCGGCCCGCAAGCCGTCGGCTTCGTCGATCAGCCGCCGCTCGATTGGCCGGCGGAGATGGTGCGCCGTCATCATCACCATCATCACCGTTTCGATGCCGAACCGGTCGGTCCCGGCGCCGAGGTCGAGGCCTCGCGCGGCTGCCCGTACAATTGCACCTTCTGCGCCAAGGAAAACTTCCGCAACGGCTATCGCAAGCGGCCGCCGGCGGTGATCCTGCAGGAGATCGGCGGGCTGCGTCGACAGGGCGCCGAATACGTCTATTTCATCGACGAGATCTTTCTGCCGAACGCCGAGTTGCTGCACGGCCTGGTCGGATCTGGTGTCAAGTTCGGCGTGCAGACGCGCATCGATCTGTGGAAGCCGGACATGCTGGCGCTACTCGGCCGCGCCGGCTGCGTCTCGATCGAAGCCGGAATCGAAAGCCTGACGCCAGAGGGTCGCGCGGTGCTGGCGAAGAACTGCAAGATGACCACCGATCAGCTCGCCGACCGCCTGGTCGAGGCGCGCCGCCATGTTCCATTCGTGCAAGCCAACCTGATCGAGATGCCGCAGGATGACGATCCCGTCGTGCAGCGCTGGCGGCGGCGCATGCAGGACAGCGGCGTTTGGGCCAACGATCCGGTGCCGCTCTATCCCTATCCCGGCTCGCCGGACTACCGGAAGCTGTGGGGGGAGCCCGACAATGTCGCCTGGGAGCGTGCGCATGCGCACTACCTCGCAATGTTCGATCAGTTCAGCGACGTCCAGAACGAGCGTCCGGCGCCGCTGCGCGAGCTGGAAATGCGGGAGATCCGATGATGCATCTCGCAGGCCTCAGCATCCTGATGACGGCCGACACGGTCGGCGGCGTCTGGACTTTCGCTACCGCGCTGTCCGGCGCGCTGGCCGCAAGCGGGGTGAATGTCCATCTGGTCACCCAGGGACCTGTAGCAGGCCCCGAGCAGCGGTCGATGCTCGCACCGTCGGTGCATCTGATCGAAAGCCCTCTTGCCCTCGAATGGCAGGACCCCGATGGTAGCGACGTCGCAGCCGCGCGCCGGTTCTTCGCCGAACTGCAGGCGCGGCTGGCACCCGATATCGTCCATCTCAACGGCTTTCGCGAGGCGGCGTTCGCCTGGGGCTGTCCTGTCGTGGTCAGCGCGCATTCCTGCGTCAATTCGTGGGCGATCGCCTGCAATGACGGCGCCTGGCTTTCCGAGCCGCGATGGCGGCGCTATACGGAATCCGTTTCGCTCGGGCTCGACCGCGCGCATGCTTGGGTGTGCCCCACCCGGACATTTTACAACTCGGTGCGCGATCTCTATCGCCCTTGTTCGCCGGGACATGTAGTCTGGAACGGAATCGCGTCAAAGGTTGGGACCGCGATCCAAAAGGAGAATTTCGTTCTTGCCGCGGGGCGGATGTGGGATGCGGCCAAGAATCTTTCGGCATTGGCGCAGGTCTCCGATGAAATCGCGTGGCGTATCCGTGTAGCCGGGCCTGCGGCCGATGCTGCCGCCTGCTGCGAGGGGATCGAACTGCTCGGCCCTGTCTCCCATGTCGAGCTCGATTGCCTGATGCAGCGGGCGGCGGTGTATGTGAGCCCGGCACGGTATGAGCCGTTTGGCCTTGCCGTGCTGGAGGCCGCCTCGCGAGGCTGCGCGCTGGTACTCTCCGATATCCCAACCTTTCGTGAGCTCTGGGACGGCGCCGCGCTCTTCGTCGAAGCGAACGATGTCGCCGCGCTACGCGCCTGCCTGACGCGCCTCGCGGCGGACGCGGCCATGCGCGCCTTCCTGCAGCAGGCGGCGCTGCTGCGATCGCGGCGCTATACGCTGCGAAAGATGGCTGATCGATATGCGGCCCTTTACCACAACCTTCTCGGCGCGGATACGAAAGCGGATCTCACCCTGGCTGCCGAGGTGATGGCATGAAATGCGTCTTTTTCTGTCATGCATTCTCCTCCTGCTGGAATAATGGCAACGCGCATTTCCTGCGCGGCGTCGCGCGTGAGCTCGATCGGCTCGGCCACGAGGTCGTCGTCTATGAGCCAGAGGACGGCTGGAGCCGAATGAACGCGATCCGAGACGGCGGCGAGCGGGCGTTGAACGAGATTCCCTCGCTCTTTCCCGGCATCGACATTCGCCTCTATGGACCGTCCCTCGATCTCGATGACGCGCTCGATGGGGCGGATCTCGTCGTGGTCCACGAGTGGAACAGCCCGGAGCTGATCGAGCGGATCGGCCGTCGCCGAAGTCGGGGTGCACGCTTCACCCTGCTCTTCCACGATACCCATCACCGCGCGGTCACGGCGCCCGAGCAGCTCGCACGCTTCGATCTCGACGGCTTTGACGGCGTGCTCGCCTTCGGCGAGGTGCTGCGCCAGATCTATCTCGACCTCGGTTGGGCCGATCGCGCCTACACCTGGCACGAGGCGGCCGACACCGCCTTGTATCACCCGATGCCACATCTGCGATCCGATCACGACCTCACCTGGATCGGCAACTGGGGCGATGATGAACGCAGCGCCGAGCTCCGGGAATACCTGATCCGGCCCGTCATCGAGCTGAAACTCCGCGCCAGCGTCTTCGGCGTCCGCTATCCGGATGACGCGCTTGAACAGATCGAAGCCGCCGGCATTGCTTATGGCGGCTGGCTGCCGGCGCACCTGGTGCCTGCTGCGTTTGCGCGTGCTCGCGCCACGATCCATGTGCCGCGCCGGCCCTACGCGCGCGCGCTGCCCGGCATCCCCACGATCAGGATGTTCGAGGCGATGGCATGCGGCATCCCGATCGTTTCGGCTCCATGGGCGGATTCGGAAGGACTCTTCACCCCCGGCAGCTATGTCCCGGTCGCCGGCGGCGCGCAGATGCGCGACGCGCTCTTCGCCCTCCTGCAGGACGACACATTCGCCGCCACCATCGCCGACGCCGGCTTTCGCCTGGTCGTCGAACGCCACACCTGCCGCCACCGCGCCCACGAGCTTGTCGGCATCGTCACGCAAATCCGCAACTCCCGGCATTCGACCATTGACGCCCCGCAAGAAGGAGCATTGGCATGAAGATCGGCTTCTTCGGATCGAGCCTGGTTTCGTCCTATTGGAACGGCGCGGCCACCTATTATCGCGGCATGCTGAAGGAGATTGCAGCGCTCGGACATGACGTCACTTTCTTCGAGCCCGACGCGTTGGAGCGCCAGATCCACCGTGACATCGATGATCCGCCCTGGGCGAGAGTCGTCGTCTATCCCGCCACGCCGGAGGGATGGCAACGCGCGCTGATCGACGCCGCCCGTTCGTCCGACATTCTGGTGAAGGCCAGCGGAGTGGGCGTGTTCGACGTCGAATTGGAGAAGGCGGTCGCCGATATCCCCTCCGCGGCGATGCGCATCTATTGGGACGTCGATGCGCCGGCAACGCTGGAAGCTATCGCGGCTGATCCGCACCACCATCTACGCGGCGCAATCTCGGGCTATGATCTCGTCCTGACCTATGGCGGCGGCGACAGGGTTGTGCGGGACTATCGCATGGCGGGCGCCCGCGACTGCATTCCGATCTACAATGCGCTCGATCCGGACACGCACCATCCGGTTCCGCCGCGGCCGGAGTTCTCCTGCGATCTGACGCTGCTGGCCAACCGACTGCCGGACCGCGAAATCCGGGTCGAACGGTTCTTCATCGAGGTCGCCGCACGGCTGCCGTCGCGAAGTTTCCTGCTGGGTGGCGCCGGCTGGGCTTCCAAGGCCATGACAGCGAACATCCGCAAGGCGGGTCATGTCGGAACGGCTCAGCACAACGCATTCTTTGCCTCGGCGCTCGCCACGCTCAACGTCAACCGCGACAGCATGGCGAAATACGGCTTCTCGCCGCCGACTCGCGTTTTCGAGGCGATCGGGGCCGGCGCGTGCCTGATCACCGACGCCTGGGAGGGTATCGACCACTTCCTCGAACCCGGGGTCGAAGTGCTGGTCGCAGCCGATGGCGACGAGGTGGCTGGACATCTCAACGCACTCGACCGTGTGCGCGCGGCCACCATCGCCCGGCGCGCCCAGGCCCGGATCCTGGCACACCACACCTATGCCCGTCGTGCCCAGCAATTCCACAAGGTGATCGAGGGTATCGGCGCGGCCACGGGAGCGGCAGCATGACGCCCAAGCAGCTCGATATCGTCATCATCGGACTCGCGGTCACCTCGTCGTGGGGCAATGGTCATGCGACGACCTATCGCGCACTGATCGAAGCGCTGGCTCGGCGCGGCCACCGCGTGACCTTCCTCGAGCGAGACGTGCCCTGGTACCGCGAGCACCGCGATCTGACCAGGCCTGCGGGCTGGGACGTGAAGCTCTACCAAGGCCTTCAGGATGTGCCGCGCCGGTTCGGCCCCCTCGTCCGTGGCGCCGACCTCGTGATCGTCGGCTCCTACGTGCCCGATGGGATCGCGATCGCCGAATGGGTCACGAGCCACGCCGAAGGTATCAAAGCCTTCTATGATATCGACACGCCGGTGACGCTCGCCGGCCTCGATCGAGGACTGGCCTACATCTCCACTGCCATGATCCCGCGGTTCGATCTCTATCTGTCGTTCACCGGTGGACCGATTCCGGGCCTCATCGAGGACGCCTATGGCAGCCCGATGGCCCGGCCCCTCTATTGCAGCGCTGATCCCGACCTGCATCGGCCTCGACCGGCGGCACCGCACTGGTCCCTCGGCTATCTCGGCACCTTCAGCGAGGATCGCCAGCCGCAGCTCGAGACGCTGCTGGTCACTCCTGCGCTGCAACTCGCGGCTGAACGTTTCGTGGTCGCGGGATCGAAATATCCAGTTGATCTGGTCTGGCCCGCCAATGTCGAACGGATCTCGCATGTCGCGCCGCATGAACACCCGGACTTCTACGCGCGGCAGCGTTTCGCGCTGAATGTCACGCGCGCCGACATGCGCTCGCTGGGATTTTCTCCCAGCGTGCGCCTGTTCGAGGCAGCCGCCTGCGGCACACCGATCATCTCGGACCACTGGCCCGGCATCGAAACGATCTTGACGCCGTCAGTCGAGATTCTGCTCGCCGCAACGCCGGGAGAGGTGATCGACATTCTCAGCAACATGCCCGAAGAGAAGCGGCTCTCGATTGCCGAACAGGCGCGCCGGCGCATTCTGCGTGATCACACCGCCGATCATCGCGCCGAGCAGCTTGAGGGCTACTACCTCGAAGCGGCAAGCCGGCGCGCGCGTCGGCCGCACAATATCGCTGGCCGTGCCATCCAGGCGGCTGAAACACAGCTCAACGGATAATCACGATGCACATGCTGCCCGCGATGCGAAGTCACCACAAATATTCCCGGCGTGCCCTGGTCACAGGCGGCGCCGGCTTCATCGGATCGCATCTCTGCGACAGACTACTGCAGCGCGGCTACGCGGTGCTGTGCGTCGACAATCTGCTCACGGGGTCGATCCGCAACATCCGGCCGCTGCTGAACCACTCGAATTTCCAGTTCATCGAGCATGACGTGCAGGGTCCGCTTCGTATTCCGGGTGAACTCGATCGCATCTTCAACCTCGCCTGCCCCGCCTCACCGGCGCACTATCAGCGCGACCCGATCGACACGATGAAAACGTGCGTGATCGGGACGCTCAACCTCCTGGAGCTGGCGCGGCAGAAATCCGCCCGCTTTCTGCAGGCTTCGACCAGCGAGGTCTATGGCGATCCCGAAGTGCATCCGCAGCCGGAGAGCTATCGCGGCTGCGTCAATCCGACGGGCCCGCGCGCCTGCTATGACGAGGGTAAGCGCGCCGCCGAGACGCTGATCTTCGACTACCACCGCGTTCATGCCCTCCAGGTCAAGGTCGCACGCATCTTCAATACTTACGGTCCGCGCATGCTCGAGAATGACGGCTGCGTGGTCTCGAACTTCATCGTCCAGGCGCTGCGCGGCGAGCCGATCACGGTCTATGGCAACGGCAGCCAGACGCGAAGCTTCTGCTTCGTCGACGATCTCGTTCACGGTCTCGAACTCCTGATGGAGAGCCCGGCCGACATCACCGGCCCGTTCAATCTCGGCAACCCGCAGGAGCTGACGATCGAGCAGGTCGCGCGCGAGATCCTGGCCTGCAGCCGCTCGAAATCCCGCCTCCGGTACGAATCGCTGCCGCAGGATGACCCGAAGCGGCGCAAACCCGTGGTCGATGCAGCCGACCGGACACTTGGCTGGCGGCCGCGCGTATCGCTCAGACAGGGGCTCGAGGCGACCATCGCTTATTTCGCGTTGCGGCTGGCGACGACGGAAGTCGCGAGTGAGCAAACGAGGCGAACCTCGTCAAAGCGAAGACATCATCTCACCGTGGCGAACCACCCAGCAGGTTAGAGACAGTTGAAATGCGGATTGCAATCGTCGGTACGGGTTACGTCGGATTGGTGTCAGCCGCCTGCTTCGCCAAAGCGGGCCACCACGTCACCTGCGTGGACATCGACAGCGTCAAGATTTCGCTGCTGTCGGAAGGGCGCATTCCAATCTACGAGCCCGGCCTCGCCGAGGTCGTGGCGGAACGAGGTGTTCGCAAGCGCCTGGCGTTCACTTCGGACGCGGCGGTGGCCGCGCTGACTTGCGAGATCATTTTTCTGGCCGTCGGCACGCCTGCCAGACGAAGCGACGGGCACGCGGACCTCTCACAGGTGTTCGCGGCCGTGGAGACGCTCGCGCCATCACTGCAATCCGGCGCCGTGCTTGTCACCAAGTCCACGGTTCCGGTCGGGACCGGCGACGAGATCGAGCACCTGGTCCGCAACCTGCGACCGGAACTGGATTTCGAGGTTGCCTCCAACCCCGAATTTCTCCGCGCCGGCCGGGCGATCGAAGACTTCGTCCGGCCCGACCGCGTCGTCATCGGCGCCCAGCAGCAGCGGGCCGCGGATCTCCTGGTCCGGCTCTATCGCAGCGTCGGAATCGAGCGGATACGGATCCTGTTGACCGATCGCCGATCCGCCGAGTTGATCAAATATGCAGCCAACGGCTTTCTCGCGACGAAGATCGCCTTCATCAACGAGGTGGCCAACCTCTGCGAGAAGGTGGACGCCCGGATCGGCGACGTCGCAAGCGGCATCGGTCTCGACGGCCGCATCGGCATGCATTATCTCCAGCCGGGTCCCGGCTTCGGCGGCTCCTGCTTCCCCAAGGATGCACGCGCGCTGGTGAAGATGGGCGAGGACCATGAGGCACCGATGCGCATCATCGAGA
This sequence comes from Bradyrhizobium sp., assembly GCF_019242285.1. Lineage (GTDB taxonomy): Bacteria > Pseudomonadota > Alphaproteobacteria > Rhizobiales > Xanthobacteraceae > Bradyrhizobium. The sequence continues at coordinate 18,646 of NZ_JAFAVV010000344.1, read as the reverse complement.
CGGTGCTGGCCTCGAACGACGCCCGCAAGCGCGCGATGGCGCGCAAGGTTGCGGGACTCCAGGGCGGTTCGTTGCGTGGCAAGACATTCGCCCTGCTTGGCCTGACCTTCAAGGCCGGAACCGACGACATGCGCGATGCCGTTTCCATCCCGCTGGCGCAGACGCTGATCGATGCGGGCAGCCTGGTCAAGGCCTACGATCCGGTCGCGACCGATCGCGCCCGCGGCATTCTTCCAGCACGCGTGCGTTACTGCACGTCGGCCCTGGATGCAGCGCACGGCGCCGACGCGATCGTTATTGCAACGGAATGGGACGAATTCCGGGGGCTCGACTTCCAGCAACTGAAAGCGAGAATGCGGACTCCGACGATCGTCGACTTGCGCAACCTGCTGAGCGAAACCGAGGTGCGTGCGAACGGCTTCCGGTATGTCGGGATCGGCAGCGCCGATCGGCCCCCGTCGGACCGGCCGGCCGTCGCTCCGCAACCCCGGAGCTGGAAGCGTCGGAGCGGCTTGCGGTCGCAGGTAGAAGAGGAGACGATCACGGCGGCCGAATAGCAGCCCATCAACCCGGATGGCCCGATGAAGAACGATGAATTGTCCGGCGACCGTCGTTGCCCAGATGCCGAACTATCCGCTCCCCAATCGATCGGATGCGGACACCGTGAATACCACCGATTCTTCGTTTCACTGGATGGTCGCGGTGACGTCGTCCCGCAGCGGTTCGACCGTGACATCCTCCGCAGCAGGCCGGTCGTCGGTGTTCTCGCGATCGATCCGGTTCGGGACGAGGTGGCGCTCACCCGCCAGTTCCGGCTCGCAGCTCACCTCGCGCTGGATCGCGGCGAGATGGTCGAGATCGTCGCCGGCGGCGTCGATGATGGGGAGTCGCTGGAACAGGCGGCGCGCCGCGAGTGCCGGGAGGAAATCGGCGCCGAGGTCCTGGGTCTCGTGCCGCTCTGTCGTCTGATGCCGGCGCCTGCCTTCTCCGACGAGTTGATGAATCTGTTCGTAGCGCGGATCGATTCGGGCTCGCTCCCGCTGCGGGCCGGCGTCGCTCACGAATGCGAGGACATCGAGATCGTCCGCTGCAGCATCGAGGAGGCGATCGAACTGATCGGCCGCAAAGCCGTGCACAGCGCGCCGACCATCGTCGCCCTGCAGTGGCTGGCGCTCAATCGTGAGATGCTGACCACCCTGCTGCCGCCCGAACCAGCCGATTGAGCCGGTGCGCAGCCGCGTCATCGCTTCCTGCCGAAGGCTCGCGCTGCTCTGGGCGTTGCTGCCCTCGATCGCGGCCGCGATCGAGGCGCCGGTTGCGTTCAGCACCGGCGCGGGCGACGCGTGGACTTTTCGGAAGCGGATCGAGGTCGCAGTCAGGCCGGGCGCATGCGATGCGGTGGCGATAACCTCGCCATTGAGCAGCACGACCGTGCCGACACGTGGCGACCACGCGCACGCCCGAATACGTCTCGATGCCGGTGACAATCGCTTGCAGGCGCAATGTCTTGCCGAGGGCGCGCCGCGCGGCCAGCCGGTCGTTCAGCACTGGCTTGTTCGCGCCCGGGACGTGCCGATCGCGCGTGTGCGATTGCGCATCACGGCAACAGAAATCGTGCTGGACGCGGGCGCCAGCGAACTTGCACCGGCGCGGCCTGCCCCCCTTTCGACCTGTGGCTGGCGGGTTCGCGCCGGCGCCAACCCGGGACCGCTTCCCGGCCTGCCGGCGGTCGGCAAGCAGGTTGCGCTCGCCCGGCCCACCGTTGACGGCGAATATTTCGTGACACTTCGGGTTACCGACGCCGCCGGACGTTTCGACGAGAGCACCGCAATGTTCCGGGTACGCCGGGGACGCACCGAGATATTCGGTCCCGCGCATGAGCATGCCGCGTGGATCGACAGAGCCATCGTCTATGGCGTCGAACCGCTAAGTTTCGGGAGGCGCGGCTTGGCCGATGTGATCGTGCGACTGCCCGCGATCAAGGCGCTTGGCGTAAACACTCTTTGGCTGACCCCGATAACGGACGCCCCGGACGAGGATTTCGGCTATGCCGTTACCGACCAGTTCCGCGTTCGCGACGCGCTCGGAGGCGATGCGGAGTTGCGCGAGCTGATCGCGCAGGCACATGCCGACGGATTGCGCGTCGTGCTCGATCTGGTCGCCAACCACCTTTCCGAACAGCACCCTTACTTCGCCGACACCGCGCTCAACGGCAGGAGCTCTCCCTATTACGACTTTTTCCAGCGCGTGCGAGCCGGCGCAGCGGTTCACTATTTTGGCTGGCACAATCTGGAGAACCTCAACTTCGATTCGCCCGAGGTGCAGCGCATGATCATCGAGGCGTCCGCGCGTTGGGTGCGCGATTACGACGTCGATGGGTTTCGCGTCGATGCGGCATGGGGTCCAAGGCAGCGCGCGCCGGACTTCTGGCCTCGCTGGAGTGCCGAGCTGAAGCGCATCAAGCCGGACCTGATGCTCCTCGCCGAAGCCTCATCGCAGGACGGGTATTATTCCCGGAGCGGATTCGCCGCTGCCTATGATTGGACCGAGAAACTCGGCCAATGGGCTTGGCAGAACGCCTTCGCCGACGAGCGGCAAACCGCTGAACGACTGCGATCGGCGCTGCGAGATACACAAGCGCGGTCATCTTCTCTTTCGGTATTCCGTTTTCTCGACAACAACGATAGCGGCCCGCGATTCATCACCCAGCACGGCGTCGAGCAAACCCGCGTCGCAGCCGCGATGTTGCTGACGCTTCCGGGCATTCCGGCGCTCTATTCGGGCGACGATGTCGGAGCGGCGTTCGAGCCCTACCGCCCGCACGGCCCTCTCCAGTGGGACGACCCGCACGGATTGCGGGCCTGGTACACGCGCTTGATTGCATTGCGTGCGCGCCTGCCGGCGCTGCGTTCCCGACAACTCCATGTGCTCGATACTGGGGCGGCCGATCAGATCCTCGCTTACCTGCGTCCAGCCGAAGGGGACGGCGGCGTGCTGGTTCTCCTGAACTTCTCCGGTACCGATGCAAGCGTCTCCTTGCCCATGGAAATGATCCGGACCGGTTGGCGTACCAACATGGTTGAGCAACTGAGCGGCGCGCATATCGCCGCGAACGACGATGGCGCGATCATCTTGCCAGCTTACGGTATTCGCATTCTGCAGCGACTTCCTGAAAAGGAGAGACCAGCTCCGCGAGTTCTGGCACGCGGCCGAGGTCGGATTGAATGCCGAAAGCGACAGCCCGGATGCACCGACTGAGCCCGATCAGCCCACCCGAGACGACTTCCCGGCTGATGGAGCCTGGCTTGCCCCGCCTGATCTTCGAAGAGACCCTTCACGGCCTGCCGATGCTTCCTTTTCGCAGGACGCGGCCGGATCCATGAACGAGCATCTTGCGTGCGATTTGGCCAGGGATCTCACCCTGACGTACACGCCATCTTACCCAGAATATTGCCAAACAAGAGATCATCAGGAACAGGGCGAGCAATGCGCCCCAACGAATGTCTTCCCGGGCGATCCCGCCGTAGACGTGAACACCATGGCGAAGCACGGCGGCCAGGACGACAGCGGCGAGCAGAAACCGGGTGATGTACCTGTAGCGCGAGCTAAGCGCTTCAATCCTTCTGAACGCGCCCCTCCAGGCACCGGCAAGTGCTGAGCCGGCGAAATCCTCGCGCCGATGATCTGCGGCGACGATCGCGCAATTCGGGCACGCAAATACGGCCGTGACGCCGCGAAGGCCGAATTTTACGCAAACGATATCAAGCCTATTCCGGCAGTGCGGACACGCGTCTGGCGTCATGATCAATCCCGTAGCACCCGAACCCGGCAGGAGCCTATCATCTTGGGCTCAGCCAGGTCGTAAACATATGTAAATGGCTCGTCTTCAATCCGGACCACAGATATTTGATAACGCTCCACGATGCTGGCTTGTGCCCGTAGTATGCGGCAATCGGAGATACCGTCGCCGCGACGGCTGCGCGGATCGCCGTCTCAGTTCGGCTTCGCCGGGTGAAGCGTTCGCGGATGGCGGTCGTGCAACATGCGGGCGAATGCATCGCGCTCTGTTTCGTGTCCTCTCATCGCCGTTTCGAACAGCGCTTCCTGGATGTCGCGCGGCATGTCGCCCCAGACCTTCATCGCGGCCCGTCCCAACAGGCTTGCGAAGCGTTCTTCGACATCGGCCATTCGCGCCTCCTAATGCACCTTGAGGAAACGGCGCTCGGCCGCCCGGCGTTCCAGGCTCTCGGCGGCCGACCGTCTCCGCAGCGTCCGCGCATGCCGAACATGCCGCCATTTGCGGCGCGCGTACCACGCCGCGACCGAAACGACCGCCCACGCCAGCGAAGCAGTGACGAACGCGGCCGGCACACTGCTTTCGACCGACAGGAAAAAGACGAGGGCGAAAGCGAGCAGCCCGATTGCACCGAGCGCCGCGCCGGCCGCATCCATGGCCGCGGACAACTGACCGCGACGTTGTCCAGCGAGCCCCGCCTCGTGCTTGCGCCGGATCTCATGGGCCTCGATCAGCGTCGCGCTGGCGCAGAAGATGGCGGGCAACGCCAGAAAGAGGCCGCCGACCAGTGCGCCATACTGCCTGCTGGTGAACCCGGTGAAAACCGTCGCGGCACCGCCCAGCGCGAAACGAATCACGTATTCGTACCAGCGACCTTCCCGCAGCGATGAAAACGACATGCGTATCGGGGTCATGTCGATCCTCCCGCGAGAAACAGCAAGCCGAAGGCGGCGCTCAACCAGACGACGAGCGCCAGCAGGGTGACGGGGAGTGCGCGAAAATGCGCGCGAACGAGAAGCTGGCAGACCACGACGCCGTAAAGCGCAAGTGCGAGCGCTCCCGCCATCATCGAGTAGCCCTGCAGGGCTGCGTAGCGCGCTCCATGCTGGTAGACGGCGATGCCCAGCGTCGCCAAGGCAACAGATGGCGCGGCTCCGAACAGGCCGGCGAAGCTCTTGGGCCGCAGCACGTCGCCCAGCATCGCGAAGGCCGAAACGACCACGCCTCCGAGGAGAAAGCGGACGAGATATTCGGTCATCTCCACCTCATCCCCACTTTCAACAACGTTCGCGAGACCCGCAGGTCCGATCCTTCGGAAAGCCGGTCCACAATCGCACCGATCGCTCGAGCCCAACCCCCAGCGCGAACCCGACCGCGACATCGCTCAGCCAATGCGCCAGCACGAAGACACGTGTCAGCGAAAGGCCCAGCGCCAGTGTCCGAATGACCGCGCGCGGGCCAGGCGACAGTGCGCCGGCGATCGAGGCGAGCGCGCCCATGTGCAGCGCATGGCCGGAGGGAAAGGCATCCTCGCGCTTGCCCGACATCGAGATGCCGTGGACATGTCCCAGGATCGTCGTGCGATCCGGTCGTATCTGATTGACCAAGCCTTTCAGGCCGTGTGGCAGCAACGAAGCTGCCACCGTGACCAGCAGAACGTGATTACCTGCGCGCTGCAGCGCTTCACCGCGCCCGCGCGTGGCGAGCCAACCGGCCGCGGCGACAGCCAGAAGCACCTTCTCATCGGCTCCCCAAGTTACGGCGCGGGCAACGGCCTCCGGCGCCGGCGCCGTGTTGCGCAGGATGACACGCGAAATCGCAATGTCAGCCCCGGTCGGCTTCACCGTGATCGGGAACATGTGGTGGCGACTGGCACGAATTCGGGCTGGTATCGGCATGGGCAGTTGCGTCACAGAGAAGAAAACGGGTTCCTTCCACAACGCACCACCGGCCGTTGGGGTTCATCTCAGTGTCACATTCCGGAGGACGATCGGCGCATTCGTGTTGCAATTGCGAAGGACGCTTGAATTCGATTGGCAGGACTGATCGTTTCGTCGTCTCGCCAATTCGGATTGGAACGGTCATTGCGCGGCAGATTTCTCTTCCTAGGGTTTCGAGCGAGCATCAATAGAGAACCGTGAAGGTGCGGCAAGCAACGCCCGCCGATGTCGAGACGATGAACCCCGAAGAGACGCAGACGGCTCGACCGAGCGGCCGGCGCAGTCATGCGCCGCTCGGTCGGATCGGCAGCACCGGAGATATGCGATGCCCGAAGATCGCTCCTACATCCATGGAACTCGCCGACTCCTCGTGGCCGGCGGGATCGTTGCAGCCGTCCTGTTCGTAGCGGTTTCGATCTGGCCGTTCGTCACCTCAAACCAGCTCGGCACGCCCAAGGGCGGCGCCAATCCGGCCACCGCATCGGACGACACCGGCTCGCGCGGCGCCCCGGCGCAGCAGTCCGCTGAAAGCACCGTCGGCAAGAATGATCCCTCCGGACAGGAGGACTCGAGCGGCGGACGCGCTCGGGCCATCAAGGAGAGCTCTCATGCGCTTCAACTCGATCCTCAGCAGCGGGATCAGGTGAAAAACATCATCGCCCGGCAACCGGCGCCTCCGAAGATCGACAAGAAGGCACCGTTCGAGATGATGATTGGCGCCTCCGTTCCTCGGCAGGTCGTCTTGAAGGACCTGCCTGCAGAGGTGACCCAGGTGCTGAACGGCTATTGGGGTGATCAGTACGTCTTGGTGCAGGACGCCTTGATCATCGTGGACCAGCACAGCGCCCGGATCGTCGCGATCGTACCTGGCGTGGCATAACGCGACGCCGAAACTGTTTAGATCTGGATACGAGATGCGGGAGAGAAGCCGTGCCGCCAAAATCATCGAGGGAAATGCCCGGTTCCTTGCCTCACAAGGACACCGCGCGAGAAATGCGCGAAGCCGTTGTCGAGGACGCCGACAAGACCGAGACTGAACACCGCGATCTCGAGCACGGCGACGGCGGCACCCTGGGTCTGCCGCCCCAATCGAAGGATCTCGACCGCGAGGACTGACCGACTGGCAGTCGGCCTTCAATCTGGGCGGCCGAATTCGGTGATGCGATCGGTCACCAGGAAGTGCCGCGCACCGAGTTGGTCAGGTGCGGCACCTGACGCGAGCCGGGCTTGACGCTGTCGAGGAAGCCGAACTCGCGGCTGCTTCAATGCGATTTCAATGCGCTCCGCGTCGTCGATAAATTGAGTTCCTGCAGGTCCGGTCAACCCGTTCAGCTTCAGCGCATCCGGGTCCACACCCGCCCCGGCTCCGCCGGGGCGGCGTAGGCACCAATGCGTCTCGAGAACTCGACCCGGTGCCGACTGAGGAAACGCACGATTGCACGGGCGATGACGCGAGCGCCCGCTCGGATCAGCCGACGTGGTCACCGCCGCCCGCGGCCGACCACCATGCCGGCGAGGAAGGCGACCGCCAAGGCATGCAGCGGTGCGGCCCGCGCCCAATGGGCCAAGCGGTCCAATGGAGCGCCTGGTTTGCGTCCCGCCTCGATCGCGCCAGCGACCGTCTGTGTCGTCACTCTGACGGTGTCGGTCGCCGCCTGAACGGCCTCTTTCGCCTGCTCGATCTTGCTCTTGGCGCCGAAATCCTGAAGCGGCTCGCCTTCGCCAATCATCCCCCGCCTCCTACTCGTAGTAGAAGTACCTGCGACGCTTGGGGCGAGGCGCCGGTCGCATGAGCATGGCGAATGCAAAGCCGACCGCCGCCGCCGAAAGCAACGCGCCGATCGGGTTCCGATTCACCAGCCGTTCGACCGCTTCCACACCGTCGCCCCCGACATAGCTCACGGCCGTGTCGGCGGCATCGCGCGCCGCATCCTTCGCCTGCCCGTATAGCTCTTGCACCTTGCCAACCGCCTCCCGCACCTGCCCCGCCGCCTGGGTGTTCGAGTCCCCAACCGCCTCTCCAACCCCAGCCTCGACCTTGCCGCCAAGCCCTTTCGCCGATCCTGCAATCCGGTCCTTGTCCATGACACTCTCCCTGAAACCTCGCGGGGCTAACAGCGGCAATCGATCGTGGTTCCTGCGACCGATTTTCTCGGCGCTCGCGCCGGCATCCGAGATCGGCCCAAGCCTCCCCGCTTCCAACTCCACGACGCGGAGCGCCGGTTGGAGGGGGAGACGCCTCATGCGTGGCCAGTGTGGCAGCGCGTCATCGGACTCTCGACTGTTGCGCTTTGGCGGAACCGCTCCGCCTGATGCGAGTTGCAAGCCCGGGAGAACGACATGGATATCATCTCGCTCTTGATCGGAATCCTGATCATCGTGATCGTTGGGGCCATCTGCTTTTGGCTGATCGATCGGTTCGCGCCGGATGGCCGCCTCGCAAACCTGTTGAAATTGCTCGTCGCACTGGTTTGCCTCGGGGCGATCGTGCAGCGGCTGCTTGTGCTGACCTATTGAACCAGACGCCTCGAAGTGCAGCCGAATTCAGCAGCCTCGGCAAATGCTCTTCAGCCTGGCGTAGGGCCGCCGAAGCCACCATGTCCGGATCACAGATCATGGCGCCGTCGGACACGCAATTGAGATCGCGCGACCGCGCCCGCCGGCATCTGCCCAGGGCGCCATAAGCGACCGCGCCCGAGTCGCCGGCGCAAGCGCTTGCGCGGCGGGGGGCGCGGAGGCTGATGCTCGCTTTCCCTGGCCGGCAGGACGCTGGCACGGTCGGCGCTCGCCCCGTCGGGCACTGGCCTGTCGGTCCTGATCCTGTCGGCGCGCGTGGCGCGAGAGCCGGTTCGATCAACCCGGCCCAAAGCTTAGCCGCAAGCGCGCTGGCGTTTCTCTCACGATCGCGTGTCGACGCGGATGCATGACCGGCTTGGTTCGAAGCCATTTCGCGCTTCGTTGCCTCGGCTGCGATCGGCGCCGGACCATTCTCAATGCACGAGGATCAGAAACGGCAACAAACCCGCAAAGACAGCGCACCACACCGCCCAGACGGCGAAGAGCCAGTATCGCGTTCCATCGGGTTACCCATCAAGAGATCGATGCTGCGCGTCGCAATCAGATCGTGGGACCGCCCTGCCGCGCTGAAATCAGGGCGGTCCCCGCCGACCACTTCCAATTGCCCCTGTGCCGATCGACGGAGGCCACGGCCGACCAATTGGTACGGGCTCGGCCGGGAAAAGTTTTGCCGTAGGAATACGGTCCCGTCGAACCAGACGCGTTTCACCGCAGATCAGCCTTCGCCGGCCCTGCGCGCTCCAAGGCGCCCGGCGGTCGAAGGCTCGTTTACCCAAATGATTTGCCCGCAGCTCGTCGTCTTCCCGGCCCTCGCGCATGATCGCGAGGCCGAGGAAGCCGCCTGCCACGCTGCGCCATCGCGCACCGCCGCGGAATCATCTGCTTGTCAAGATTCGCGTGTAAGGCTGCTCGTCCTACGACGATCTCGTCCCATGTACGTCATCCCGCTTGTGGTTCGCCCCGATCCTGGTTTCGGAGCGGCATGTTGGTGAGTTGTCGCGTCCGATGATCTATCGTGGTGTCCAGTACAGTCTGGTTCAGGCCATCTCGCCACAGGGCTGGCGATGGAGCTTCGAATACAAGGGCCGGCAGCGGAGCGGGCAAAAGGCCGATCGCGAGGATGCATTCCTCCAGATGAAGCGTTCGATCGACCAGGCCATCCGCCGCTATAACGCGACCAAAAAAGAGCCGTCGTCGGCTGCGAGCGTCATTGTGGAAGGAAACTTGCCGGCCGGACGCGGCAGCGCCTGAGCGGCGCGATCGTCACGCCGCGCACACTTTCAGAGATCGACGATCGCGTCAGACAGACCCTACCCGCCGGACTGCGAATGGTGCCAGGTGACCGGCGTCGCCGGCGGCAGCGGCTTCGCCACGACCCATACCGCAACCGCAATCAACGCCGCACTCAGCAAGATTGGTATCGCCAGTCTCCGCCGGGGATCAGCCATGCTTCTCCACCAGCAGTCTCAGCTCGGCCAAGCGTGCGCGGCAATATTCGCGATAAATCAGTTCAATCAGTGCCGACATGAAATCGAATCCGTCTCGTCGATGCATTTCAATGCAACAATCCTGCCAGTGCTGTGTTTCTGTCGATCTTCGCGACGCGCGGAAAATGGCTTCATAAGCGGCTGCTCTCGTTTCGTGGGAACCGGCCAAAGAAACATTGCGGCGGAGAAGCGAATCTTTGTCGCGTCCGACAGCATCGATGCAACACTTTCGCGGCATGGGATAGCCGAAGCAACTTTCAGTAGGGGCGCTGGGGCAGCAACGTGGCGCGGCCGCCACAGACGCGCAAACATTTGCGCGCACTTGCCGACCGCGTTGACGCTCCGATTCGCTCGGCTAGTGTCGCCGAAGGGGAACGTTGGGATGGGAGCGTCGCATGAAACTTCTTCCGTTGCTTGCAGTGGCGGCCGCGCTCTCGCTGGCCGCATGCGGTCGCGATCCGGGCCCGAAGGGCGACACCGGCGCACAGGGACCGACAGGTCCGCAAGGGCCTCAGGGCATCCAGGGTGTCGCGGGTGCGCAAGGTCCGCAGGGAATGCAAGGACCCGAGGGGCCGCAAGGCAAGCCCGGTAACAAGGGCGAGAAGGGAGATAACGGCGAGAAGGGAGACAAAGGCGAGAAGGGAGACAAAGGCGACAAGGGGGAGAAAGGCGACAAGGGCGATGCCGCGCCCGCGGGCCTGCGCTCGGTGCAGGCCGACGGCGCCGTGAGTTGCGACGCCGGCGAAACATTGGTCTCGGTGTTCTGCCCCGCCGGCGGCGCGCCCGATGGCGCCAAATGCGGCACCTCACCTACGGTCGGACTGTGCCTGAAGAAATAGAGCCAACCTCATCAAAGCCGGCGAACCGGCTTCGATGAAGAGCTGTCGCGGCGTGGTTCAGAACGCCGCCGATGCATACGCGCTTCGGAACGCGATCGCGCCCGCCAGCGAGCGAGGGCGGGTGCGAATCGCGTGGCCGTCATTGCCGCTCTGCACGATCCATTGGCCGTTCTCGTGGCCGACGATCTTGCCGACGTGATGCGGCCACACCACGATGGCGCCGACGTGGGGGCCGCCGGCGCTCACGCCGTAATGCGCCCAGGACCGCGCGAGATTGAAGGAGGGACCGGGATCGCCGCCGACCTGGCTGCGCATGTACCATCCGCACCACGCATAGGGCCGCCCGCCATGAGCCGCGTGGGAATGATGACGATAGTGATGATGGTGAGTTCGGGCTTCCGCACTGGTGGATACACATACGCAAAGCAATGCCGTTGCAGCCACGATATTACGCATACTTAACTGTTCCTTCGTCTTGGAGAGGAAGATCGCTGCCAGCGATCGAGAAAGCCGCGTGATGACGGGGACGCTCAAAACGTCCAGCGGCGGCTTCGGATTGCGCGGAACTAGCTCCGGCGTTTCGGTTTTAAGAAACCGCAAATGGCGAAAATATGACGCTGATGGAACCGAAAACTCTAACAGAAATAGTGAGTTAGAGGTGACACAGCGATAAATTGCGCAGGCCTTCAGCTACGCGCAACGCCTTCGGGCTGCCCACCGATGACGAGCTGAACGCGTTCGCCGGCATAGAGCGTCTCGTGGTAGACGATCGGACGCGAGCTCGTATCGATGTCGACGCTTTCGAGCAGCAGGACCGGAACGGTCGCGGGTTGTCCAAGATGCCGCGCGTCCGCCTTCGACGGCATGTGCGTCGTGCACCGCGTCACGCCGCGGAAATAGTCGAGCACGCCGAACTTCTTCAGCGCGGCGGTCATCGACATGGTCTTGCGGTACACCTCGCCGAACCCGGCAAACCGGCCCGCCGGCAGGTAGGTTTTCGCGACACTGATAGACACGTTGTCCGCTTCGCCCACCAGGTGAAGAAACACCGCGATGTCGCCATCGCGCATCTTCAGGGCGGCCGCCACCTTGCCGTAGATCGCCCGCTCGCCGACGCCCAGCAGCGTATGGCTCGGTGCATTCGTCGATTTCAGCCAGTCGTCATCGATCACGCAGCGCGCCGTGGAGGTCATGGGTGAACAGCCCTATCAAACCGCTCTATCATCGCGAGCCGGCGGAGAGCGCGTCGACCCAGAGCGCGATCTATCCCGAGCATCGGGCGCGGCTGCGGGACATCTTCGCGGGCGGCAGGCGCTGCGTGGTGTGCAGCGGCCACATTCATCATTATCGTGCCGAGAGCTGGGGCAATATCGGGCAAATCTGGGCACCCTCGACCTCCTTCACCATCGGCGTCCGCGGCCAGAAGCCGCTTCCGGGCATCCAACGCGTCGGTTATCTGCGCCATGTGCTCGATGCCAGCGACCACCACCACGAGCTCGTCGAGCCCTGTCAGTTCGTCAACACAGATCTCGGCAATTGGGGCCGCGACCCGCGCGGTTTCCATGCCCGCTATGAAACCGAGCCGTTGCGCGGCCTCGTGCTGGACGAAACGCTGGGGTGACTCATTCTCCACGTCCCCCGAGATTCCGCGCCCGAATGGCGGCCGACCCTTGACGGCGCGGCGCGCTTGGGGAAGCTGCGCGCTCGACACAAGTGAACGGGGATGGGTAGATGGGTGTGATTTCGCTGTTGATCGGCATATTGATCATCGTCGTGGTCGGCGCGATCTGTTTCTGGGCGATCGACAGTTTCGTCCGAGACCGCCGCCTCGGGGGTTTGCTGAAGCTTCTGGTTGTGCTGGTCTGCCTCGCCGCCATCCTGCAGCGTGTGTTGCCGCTCGCGGGCGTGTCCTACTGACAACACTCTGCCGCCCACCGCGTCCGGCCACTGGATCGACGCAACCGGTTCATAATTCCGCCGCGCCCTCGTTTGACGGTTCCCACCGGTATTGTTGCGTGGGAGTAACAAGATGCGGCCCGTCTATAACCTCTACCAGATGAAGCCAGATCGGCTTCCCAAGGGGGCAAGGTCGGCGTGGCTGAGGACGCTGCCTGACCAGCCGCCGCCCGTTGCCGACGATTGGATGTATGTCGGCAAGGAGCGGCATCCGAGCAAGTGGACGATGGCGGAAATGGATGCGAAAGGCACCTGTTATCTCGAGGTGCCGAGCTGGCTGTCGCGTCGGTCCGAGACGCCCACCGAGGAGTCGGCCAAGGCGCCGGCGACCGAAGGCTGAGCTTCACTCGAACGGCGTCACGCCCAGCGTCAAAACATAACGGTCAACGAAAAAGCCGAAGCGCTCATGGCGCTTCGGCTTTTCGCTTGTTCGGGCCTGTAGCTCAGTAACACCAACGCGGATCAGCCGCGACATATTGGCCAGACGGGTAGCGATAATAGCAGTTGCCGTCGGCGAGATAATAGCCGGGATGCGAGGCTGCGACCGCACCGGTCATGCCGCCGATCACGGCACCCGCGGCTGCGCCGCTCGCCCGTCCCGTCAAGAGCCCACCGAGCAAGCCGCCAACCACGGCGCCACCAATCGCGCTCGCGCCCGGATCGGGCGGGGGCGGTGCCGGCGGCGGGGCATAGGCAGCGTCGGGCGCATCGGCATAGACGACGTCGTCGGCATAGTCGTCAGAGACATAGGTGGGCGGGCCATCCAATTGTTGCGGGTAATAGTACCAGACGCCGCCGACGTCCCACCACCAGCCATCGCGACCGTCATGGATCTCGTGGCGCCAGCGTCCGCCTTCCCAGGCAACGCGACCGCGATAGGCATGCCCACCGAAGTTATGGGCGACGATCGCCCCGCGTGCGAAGTGAGCGTCCGGCCCGCGGACGGGGCCACGCGCGTAGCCGCCCGGTCCACCAGCATGAACGGGACCGCCCGGCCCCCCGGCACGCACCGGGCCGCCTGGCCCGCCGGCGTGCATCGGGCCGCCCGGGCCGCCCAGATGGACGGGGCCACCGGGACCACCCGGATGGGCCTGCACGCCCGGCCTGACCGGGGCCGCCGCATGGCCGCTTTCGGTTCCCGGCCGATGATCCTGGGCCTGCGCCTGGCACGCAAACAAGGCGACGGCGGAAACCAAGGGAAAAACGATCCTGGATCGATTGGACACGCTCATTGCTGCGACCCCTCCTTGCCCGTGTCGTGGCACCCAAACGCATGAAAGCTCTGTTTTGCAAGAGCTCAATTTTGCGTCAACTGACAGGCGGGCCATTGCTGCCCGACCGGGTCGGTTTTTTCTTGTTACAAATCGGCAAGATCAAGACAATTCCAGGCCGTCACGGTGCTCGAATCAGACCGCTGTGGGCGACCCGCGCCTTTATCGTGCGGGCTCGATCACATTGCAATTGGTGCGGCCTGACATCACGCAATCCTGCATCCGGCTGGCCGCCGTGAGCTCGCGCGCCAGCCAGATCCCCACCGCCAGTAGAACAGCGACGACGATCAGGCCGATGGCCGCACCGCGCCGGCTGTCGCTTGGCTCGGGATCGGTCATGAAACGATCAATGGTCGATTGCACCGAGGGCCGCCTCTAGCACGGCTCGCCGCCGCTCATACGCGCAATTGTGCGAGCGGCGTTCTGCTTCCTTCGGGCAGCCTGGGCTCGGCATGACCGACCCGCGTGCAACTCGTGTACACGGCCATGGTGCGGCACCGCCATCCATCGCCCAGTCGCGCATCCGCCGTCGGCTGCAACGCCCACGCCGCCGAGATAAGCGCCGCCGCACCGGCAAGGGCAGCGGCCGCAAAGCCCAAGGTCTTCCGTGCGGTCATGACAAACACTCCTCTTCAGACGCGCCATGGTTTAGGAGCCGCCGGGCTCTTAACCCTATGATTGAAATCACACGCGAGGCAAAAATTCGCCGCTTCCCCGGAGCGCCCGGACAAGTCGGCCGTTCGTCATCGCGTTGTCGGCAGATCAGGATATTCGGTGGAATCCGAACGCGGCGCGCTGTACACCGCTGCCGTGACACCAAATGTGCGCTGGCCCGCGCACGACAAGACGGTACGCAAGGCTAAACGGAAAAGTGACAAGGCTCGTTCGATGAGAGGATTCAAGCAACCCGATTTCGCCGACAGACAGAAGGCGGCAAAGCAGGCCAAGCAGGACCTGTTGAGCAAGTTCCGCGCCCGACCCGGCCCCGATGATCCCGAGGTCGCCAAACGCCGCGCCGAACGCGAGGCGATCGCCGCCAATCGAGAGCGAATCAGGCAGGAGAAGGAAGCCGCCAAGGCCGAGGAGGTCCGGCGCGCGACGGAGGCCGCCGCCGCCGAGGCCGCCCGCATCGCGCGGGAGAAGGAGGATGAGGGGGCCCGCCTGGCGGCACTGGAGGCCGAGCAGAAAGCCAAGCGCGACGCGCGCTACGCGGCGCGAAAGGCCCGCGGCAAGAAGAAGTAGCGGCGCACAGTCGCCGCAGTTCCTCAGCTCACGCCAACACGATCAGATGGGCCCGCCTCGTGCGAGGCGGGCCACGGACGGGGCATGGGCAATTCAGTTCTTCTTCATCTCGTCCTTCTTCATGCCGTCCTTCGCCATGCCGTCCTTCGACATCGTATCCTTCGACATGGTGTCCTTGGACATGCCGTCCTTCTTCATCATGCCGTCCTTGGACATCGTGTCTTTCTTCATGGCGTCGTCCTTGCCCATCTTGTCCTGGGCGAAAGCTGTGGGCGCCAGCGCGAGGCTGGAGGCGATCAGAGCCGCCGAAAATCCGAGCGCGATGCGGGTGCGAATGGTCATGGAGGGTCATCCCTTCGAGAGCTGGTGTTTGCGAGCGACCGATGTCGCCACACGTCTCGACGCTTGCACTGGAGTGATTGTTACACGTAAGGCAAAAACAAAAATTTTCTGCCGATAGCGGTTCAGAGTACTCACAAAGTTCAACTTCAGGGGGTCGGACACAATTTCGCCCGCGATGGGGGCGTTAAAGTGCCGCACCGCGCACCCGCGGGATTGGGCTAGGTGTGCGCCGCAGCAACCTTGCCTCCGTTCCGGGGCGGGCTATCAACACAGAAGCAGTCACACGCGACTACCGGCTGACACGCTCTGGCCGGCTCGAGCACTCGGTCAATGACCGATCAAGGGGAAAGTACCATGCTTACACGCCGTCACGTCATCGCATCCGCCCTCGCTGCGCCCGCCATCCTGCGCCTCGGCACGGGCACCGCGCAGGCCGCAACCGCGCTGAAGATTTCTCATCAGTTTCCCGGCGGCACCATCGACAAGGGCGATTTCCGTGACCGGCTCTGCCGCATGTTCGCCGAAGAGGTGAACAAGCGCTCGAAGGGCGACATCACTGCCGAGATCTATCCGAACTCCTCGCTCATCAAGACCAACGCCCAGTTCGCCGCCATGCGCAAGGGCGCGCTCGACCTCAGCCTCTATC
The DNA here is from genome assembly GCF_019242285.1 of Bradyrhizobium sp. Classification (GTDB taxonomy): domain Bacteria; phylum Pseudomonadota; class Alphaproteobacteria; order Rhizobiales; family Xanthobacteraceae; genus Bradyrhizobium. Next base: position 2,550 of record NZ_JAFAVV010000344.1, on the reverse strand, counting down.
CGATGCCGTATGCCGGCGGCGAATTGCCGGAAACCAATATCGGCCTGATGCCCGGCCTGGTTGCCACCTACGACCAGGGCCTGAAATGGAAGACCGAGCCGGTCGGCAAGGCGCTCACCGACTTCCTTGCCGACAAGGGCATCATCCTGCTGACCTGGGTCTGGCAGGCCGGCGGCGTCGCCAGCCGCTCCAAGCCGATCGTGGCGCCCGAGGACGCCAAGGGCATGAAGGTGCGCGGCGGCTCGCGCGAGATGGACATGGTGCTGCAGACCGCAGGCGCCTCGGTGCTGTCGATCCCGTCGAACGAAATCTATACCGCGATGCAGACCGGCGCCTGCGACGCCGGCCTCACCTCCTCCACCAGCCTGATCTCGTTCCGGCTCGACGAAGTCTCCAAGGCGTTGACCTCAGGCGCGGGCGCCTCCTACTGGTTCATGCTCGAGCCACTGATGATGTCGAAGGCGGTGTTCGACAAGCTGCCGAAGGACCACCAGGACATCCTCGTGGCGGTCGGCGCCGAGCTCGAGGCGTTCGGCAAGAAGGGTGCGCAGGAGGACGACGTCGAGGTCGCCAAGGTCTACGAGAAGGCGGGCGCCAAGGTCGCCCCGCTCGATCTCGCCACTGTCGGCAAGTGGCGCGATATCGCCCGCGACACCGCCTGGAAGGACTACGGCGCCAAGACCGCGACCGCGGGCAACCTCTTGAAGCTCGCATCCGACGTCTCCGCATGATGCATGGTCCTCTCCAGGATCCCCGGCAGCTGACGGGACAAGCCACCGGCCGCGGGCCCGTGGCGATGCTCGAAGGTGCGCTTGCGCTCATCAACCGCGTCATCGCCGTGTTCGCGGCGGTGGCGCTGATCGCCGCCTGCTGCGTTCTGAGCTACAGCGTCATCGGACGCGCGCTGTTCCAGGCCGCCAACTATTGGCAGGACGAGGCGGCGGTGTTCCTCCTGGTCGGCGCGACCTTCATGACTGCGGCCTATGTCCAGCAGCAGCGCGGCCACATCGGCATCGAGGCGTTCGTCGGCTTGTTGTCGCCGCTCGCCAACAGCATAAGGCTGTGGCTGGTCGACGTCGCGAGCCTGTTGTTCTGCGCCTTCTTTGCCTGGAAGTCGTGGACGCTGACCTGGGAGGCCTATAGCGACGGCCAGGTCTCCAACTCGATGTGGTCGCCGCCCCTCGATATTCCCTACGGACTGATGGCCTGCGGCATGACGCTGCTGTGCGTGCAGATCCTGCTGCAGATCGTCCTTCCCCTGACCGGAGCGGCGCGCCGATGAGCGTGTTCGGTATCGGCGTCTCCTATGCGGCGGCGACGCTGTTTGCGATGTTCTCGGGCATGCCGATCGCGTTCGCGCTCGGCGCCGTTGCCGTCGTCTTCATGGGCATCTACATGCCCGCCGCCTCGCTCGATACGGTGACGCAGAACGTCTACGAGGAGATGGCCTCGATCACGCTGCTGTCGATCCCGCTGTTCATCCTCAAGGGCGCCGCGATCGGCCGCTCGCGCGCCGGCGCGGACCTCTACTCCGCGCTGCATGCCTGGCTGCACCGCGTCCCCGGCGGGCTCGGCGTTGCCAACGTGTTTGCCTGCGCGCTGTTTGCGGCGATGGCCGGCTCCTCGCCCGCGACCTGCGCGGCGATCGGCTCGGCCGGCATCCCCGAGATGCGCAAGCGCGGCTATTCCGGCGGCTTCGCGGCCGGCATCATCGCCGCCGGCGGCACGCTCGGCATCCTGCTGCCGCCGTCGATCACCATGATCCTGTTCGCGATCGCAGCGGAGAAGTCGCTCGGCCGGCTGTTCCTCGCCGGCATCGGGCCTGGGCTGCTGCTGGTGACGCTGTTCGGCGCCTATGCGGTGATCCGTTTCCGCCGCGAATACGAGATGGCGAAGGTCGCCTATGCCAGGACCGGCACGAGCTCTGCGATCCTGGCCCGCGATGAATTCACGCTCGCCGAACGCTTCAACGTGCTGCCGCGGGTGATCCCCTTCGTGCTGCTTCTGACCGGCGTGATGATCGCGCTCTATGGCGGCTATGCGACGCCGTCGGAGACCGCCGGCCTCGGCGGCATCCTCGCGCTCGCCTTGATCGCGCTGATCTACAGCGTGTGGCGGCCGAGCGACCTCGCGCCGATCCTGAACTCGACGATCCGCGAATCCACCATGCTGATGATGATCATCGGCATGTCGCTGCTCTATTCCTACGTGATGAGCTATCTGCACATCTCGCAATCCGCCGCCGAGTCGATCGTCGCGATGCACCTGCCGCGCTGGGAATTGCTGGTGGCGATCCTCGTCATGGTGGTCGTGCTCGGCTTCTTCCTGCCGCCCGTGTCGATCATCCTGATGACCGCGCCGATCATCCTGCCGCCGCTGCGCGCGGCTGGGTTCGATATCATCTGGTTCGGCATCGTCATGACCATTGTGATGGAGATGGGGCTGATCCATCCGCCGGTCGGGCTCAACCTCTTCGTCATCAAGAACATCGCCCCCGACATCAGCCTCGGCGAGATCATCTGGGGCGTGCTGCCCTTCGTCGGGCTGATG
>NZ_JAFAVV010000297.1 GCF_019242285.1 Bradyrhizobium sp. | reverse complement strand
CGCAGTCGCGATCATCGAGGAATGACGGCCAACTGCCTAGTTAATAATCATCGACTTTAGTTTCGTCTTCGTGAGGCCGCCAAACGTGGAGTTCCGCTTGCTGAGGACGACTGCCGGGCTACAATCATTGCAAGGCAGTGAATACTTGACGCAGCGGAGCGAAACAAAATGATTCCATCCCACCGATCGCCTTCGACATGGCTGGCGCGCGCCTTCCTCGGCGCCACCGCGCTGGGCCTGCTGGCAACAGCCTCGACCGAGGCGCTGGCCGCGGACACCATCAAGATCGGCGTCATCGCCGAGGCCCAGGCGATCGCGGGCGCCTCGATCCCGCAGGCCGCGCAGATGGCCGCCGACGAGATCAACGCCAAGGGTGGCGTCGACGGACGCAAGATCGAGATCGTCACCTACGACAACCACTCTTCCTCCGCCGATTCCGTGCGCGCCTTCCAGCGCGCGGTGAACGAGGACAAGGTCAACATCGTCATCGCGAGCTATATCAGCGAGGTGGTGCTGGCACTGGAGCCCTGGGCCTCGCGCTTGAAGACGCCGTTCGTCACGCCCGGAGCCGCCTCGAACGAGATCAGCAAGAGTGTGCACGCCGATTACGCCAAGAACAAATATACCTTCCACGGCTACCTGACCTCGGCCGCGCTCGCGCTGTCGGTCTGCGACGCCGCCAAGGAGCTGCTGGTCGAGCAGAAGCACATGAAGAGCGCGGTCATCATGAGCGAGGACGCGGCCTGGACCACGCCGCTCGACGTCGGCTACGAGGAGTGCCTGCCGAAGATCGGATTGAAGGTGCTCGACCACATCCGCTTCTCGCCCGACACCACCGACTTCACGCCGATCTTCAACAAGATCGAGGCGGCCAAACCCGACGTGATCATCACCGGCATCTCGCACGTCGGGGTGCAGCCCACCGTGCAGTGGAAGAACCAGCAGGTGCCGATCCCGATGTTCGGCATCTCCTCGCAGGCGACCAACTCCACCTTCGGCAAGGACACCAACGACGCCGCCAATGGCGTGCTCTACCAGGGCGTCTCGGGTCCCGGCGTTCCGGTGACGCCGAAATCGGTGCCGTTCGCCGACGGGTTCAAGACAAAGTTCGGCAACTTCCCGTCCTATGCCGGCTACACCGCCTATGACGAGGTCTACTACATCGCCGACGCCGTGAAGCGCGCCGGCTCGACCGAAGCCGACAAGCTGATCGAGGCACTGGAAAAGACCGATTGGGAAGGCACGATCGGGCGCGTGCAGTTCTATGGCAAGGATGATCCGTTCACCCACTCGATCAAGTATGGCAGCGGCCTGATCACCGGGCTGATGCTGCAATGGCAGGACGGAGCGCAGGTCGCCGTCTGGCCCAAGGAGGTCGCCAAGACCCAGATCAAGTTCCCGAACTTCATCAAGGTCACCGCGAACTGACGCGCGAGCGCGCGAGGCTCCCGGCCGAGAAGGCCGGGAGCCCGAATATCTCTTCGACTTTCATGACGTGAAGACAGCGTGCTACCGCGGCCGAGAATAAATGCTTGCTTTTCAGATCCTGATCGACGGCTTCGCCGTCAGCGCCCTGTACGCCCTCGGGGCGACCGGCTTCACCCTGATCTTCGGCGTCTCGGGCGTCCTCAATCTGTCGCATGGCGCGATCATGGTGCTGGCCGCGGTGGCGGCATGGGCCGCCGCCAGCATGCTGCACATCGATACCTATGCCGGAGCCTTGATCGGGATCGCGGTCGCGCTCGTCGCGGCATTCGCGACCTATTTCGCCGTGGTGCAGCCGATCCAGAAGTCGCGACGGATCCCCAACGAGGAGAAGGAGATCTTCGTCCTCACGGGAACGCTGCTGTGGGGGATCATGATCCAGGAATTGATCGCCTACTTCTTCACCAATAATGCCAAGACCGTGCTGCCGATCGTCGAAGGCGTGGCGGACGTTCTTGGCGTGCGAACGCCGAGGAACGAGATATTCACCGCAGTAGTCTGCTGCCTCGTCATCGCGCTGCTGTGGATCCTGGTGAACCGCACCCGCACCGGCAAGGCGGTGCTGGCGGCGTCGATGAACCCGCGCGGCGTCACGCTGCTCGGGCTGGAGCTGACCAACATCTACGTCGTGGTCTGGGCGATCTACGGCGTGCTCGCCGGCATCGCCGGCGTCCTGCTCGGCATGTTCCTGGGGGTCAGCTCCTACAGCGTCGGACCGCTGACGGCGAGCGCGTTCTCGATCGTCGTGCTCGGCGGGCTCGGCAGTGTCTCCGGCTCGCTGATCGCAGCCTTCGTGGTCGGCTATCTCGAGACCATCACCGCCTACCTGATCTCGCCGGCCTACCGCACCATCCCGGCGCTGCTGCTGCTGGTCGTGGTCATGTATGTCCGGCCGCAGGGCCTCTTGGGGAGGCGCTGATCATGGCGGGAATCTTCGCGTCAAGGCTGTTCCTGATCTCGCTCGTCGTCATCGCGGTCGCGGCGACGCTACCGCTCTACGTCTCCGGCTACGTGCTCGGCCTCCTGACCGTGGCCTATTATTTCGGCGTGTTCGCGATGGCCTGGGACCTCCTGTTCGGCTTCGCGGGAGAGGTGAATTTCGGTCCGACCTTTTTGATCGGCGTCGGCGCCTACACCGCCGGCATCCTCAACAATCTCTATGGCTGGTCGGTCTATATCTGCATCGTGCTCGGCGCGCTCGCGTCCGTGGTCGCGGGCTTCGTGCTGGCCCTGCCGGCGCTGCGAGTCCGTGGCCCCTATTTCGGGCTGACCACCCTCGTCGCGGTGCTGATGCTGCAGAACTTCGTGGTGGTGTTCGCAGGCCTGACCGGCGGCGAGATCGGCTTGACGATCCCGGACGTCATCACCATCGACGCCAACGCCAACTACTGGATCGCGCTCGGCTTCATGACGATCAGTGCCGCGATCCTGTACGGCCTGTCACAATCGCCGCTCGGTCTCGTACTGCAGGCCAGCGGACAGGACTCGGTGCAGGCCGGCGCGCTCGGCTTCAACATCGTCAAGCACAAGCTGTTCGCCTTCGTCGTCAGCGCGTTCTTCTCCGGCCTCTCCGGCGCGATGCTGGTGTTCTACTTCGGCACCGCCTCGGTCGGGACCGTGGTCGATGTCGCCGTCGGCGTCAACGTCATCGTCGCCGCCGTGCTCGGCGGCCGGCGCACGGTGCTGGGCGCCGCGCTGGGCGCGATCTTCCTGATCGTGGCCGGCGAGTTCCTGCGGCCGACCGGCGAGCTTGCGACCTTCATCGTCTCGTTCGTGGCATTGCTCGTGGTGCTGTTCTTTCCGGGCGGTTTCCTCGGGGCGGCGCTCTCGCGCGAGGCGCGCCAGTGATGGACGCGATCGGCAAATCCGGCCCCATCCTCCAGGTCCGCGGCCTGGTGAAGCGGTATGGCGGCCTGACCGCGGTGAAGAACCTGAGCCTCGACGTCCGCGAGGGCGAGATCTTCGGCCTGATCGGTCCGAACGGCTCCGGCAAGTCGACCGCAATGAAGGCGATCATGGGCATCGAGCGCCCGACCGCCGGCGAGGTGAACTTCCAGGGTGAGGACATCGCCGGCCTGCCGGCGCACAAGATCGCGCGCAAAGGCTTCGGCATGGTGTTCCAGCATTCGCGACCGCTGAACCGGCAGACCGTGCTGGAAAACATCATGGTCGCGCTGCTGCCCGACAGCCTCTTGATGCTGTTCCCCGACAAGGCGTTGACCGAGCGCGCGAAGTGGATCGCCGAGCGCGTCGGCCTCGCCTCTGTCATGGACCGCCGCCCGCCCACCCTGCCCTTTGCCGATCTGCGCCGGCTCGAGCTCGCCAAGGCGATCGCGCGCGATCCCAAGGTGGTGCTGGTCGACGAGCCGTTCGCCGGATTGACGCTCGCCGAGGTCGGCATCTTCTCCGACCTGATCAAGAGCTTCCGCGACGAAGGAAGGGCGGTGCTCCTGGTCGACCACAACGTGAAGAGCGTGGCCGCGCTGGTCGACAGGGTGCTGGCCATGTATCTGGGCGAGGAGATCGTCACCGGCCGCGCCGACGAGGTGATGAAGAACGAGACCGTGCGGCGGGTCTATCTCGGCGGCGCCATCGAAACCTCGGCCCGTCCCGAGACTAGCTTCAAGGACAAGGTGCCGGCGCTCCAGGTCGAAAATCTCAGCGTGCACTATGGCAAGGCCCAGGCGCTGGAGAATGTCTCGATCCATGTCCATCACGGCGAATTCGTCTCGGTGGTCGGCTTGAACGGCGCCGGCAAGACCACGCTGTTCAACGCCATCTCGGGTTTCCTGCCCTATACCGGAGACATCGTTCGAGACGGCGCGAAGCTGCGCGGCACCAGCCCGGCGCGGATCGCGCGCGAGGGAATCGTGCAATGTCCGGAATCGCGCGAGCTGTTCGGCGAGATGAGCGTGCGGGAAAATCTCGATCTCGGCGGACAGCATCTGTCGGACGAGGCGCGGGCAAGGCAGCTCGCCTGGCTGTTCGAGTTGTTCCCGATCCTGAAGGAGCGGCAGGGCCAGATGGCGCAGACGCTGTCCGGCGGCGAGCAGCAGATGCTGGCGATCGGACGATCGCTGATGATGCAGCCGAAGATCCTGATTCTCGATGAGCCCACGTTGGGGCTGGCGCCGGTCATCCTGGAGCAATTGTCGAAGGCCCTGGAGAAGCTGCGCCAGACCACCTCGATCACGGTGCTGCTCGGTGAGCAGAACGTCACCTTTGCGCTGCCCCACGCCGACCGCGTCTACGTGCTGGAGCATGCGCGGATCGTCTGGGAAGGCGATCCCGGCCGCTTCGCCGCTGAGGCTGGCGCCGGCTATCTCTGAAAGCCGCGCTACTCGTTTGCGACCGAACCCGCTTCGGCCAGCTCCCGGAGCGGCGCGCCATCGAGCACGACAATCGCCCCGTGCTCGAGGCGGACCCAGCCGCGCGAGGCCCAGGCACGCAACTGCTTGTTGATGCTCTCCCGCGTCATGCCGACCATCTCGCTGATCTCCTGCTGGGTGATCGCGATGGTCTGATTTGCGGGCTCGAGCTTGCGCCTCTCGGCAAGGCCGAGGAGCGCGCTGGCGAGCCGGCCCGGAAGATCCTGCAGGATCACCTGCTCGACCTGGTCGCTGGTCCGGCGCAACCTTGTGCACAGCAGCTCGACGAATTTCATCGAGAGCGCCGGCTGCGTGCGCATGAACGGCAGGAAATCGCGGCGATCGATGACGTAGATCTCGCAATTGGTATTCGCCGTGGCGTCCGCGCTCCGCGTTTGTCCGTCGAGCACGGAAATCTCGCCGAACGTCTCGCCCGGGCCGACCAGGTTGAGGATGGCGTTGCGGCCGTCCGGAGAGGAAATGCTGATCTTCACCGTCCCGGAGATCACCGCATAGAGGCTGTTGCCGGGATCGCCCTTCGAGAAGATCGTGGCCCCCCGCTTGAGCACGGTGTACTTGGCGTAGCGGCAAAGCTGATCGAGCGCCTCGGTATCGAGGTCACAGAAAATCTCGTGCTTGCGCAGCACCGACAATTTGCTGCTCGACTGGCGGCGAGCATCTGCCACGTTTTCCTGAGGCACGCCGGTTATGACTCCCACGCGGACCGCCAAGGCACCATGCCTTGGCGTCATCAAGCGCAGCTGCATTTCAGACCATCAAAAGGCGGCTTTTCGCCGCGATCAAGGCAGAATAGGCCAAAACAAAACCCGGACCCGTGGTCACCTCCCGTACAAAGCGATCGGATATGACGTGCCGGGATGCGATGCAGCAGATCAATCAGACTTTACACTATACTACCAATACAGCGGATGTCGCGGTGGTAAGCAACTCGTCATACATCCCAAGGTGTCGCGAGGCTCAACTTCGACTACAATTGCGGCGGCCAGCGGGCGCTATTCGTTGGTGATCCCCATTTCCTTGATCGCCCGCGCATAGTTGGCGAGCTGCTCGCGGGTCATCGCGCCGAGCTCCTCAGGCGAGCTGCCGCGCAGGGTGAACCCGAGGTCCTCCAGCTTGTTGCGGACGTCGGCGTTGCCGAGGGCTTTGAGCACTTCCGCATTCAGGCGCGCAATGATGTCCTTTGGCGTCGCAGCCGGCACCATGATGGCAAACCAGGAATTGAACAAGAAGCCGGGTAAGCCGGATTCGGAGATCGTCGGCACGCCTGGGAACTGCGCCAGCGGTTTGGGCGTGCAGACCCCGAGGAGTCTGAGCTGCCCACCGCGCACCAGGGACGCGACCGTCCCGAGACCCTGGAAGCCGGTCGGGATCGTGCCGGCCGCGATGTCGGCCGCCGCCTGGGTGGCGCCCTTGTAGGGCACTTGCATTAACGAGATACCAGCAGCGGAGGCAAATATCGCCATGGCCAGGTGCTGGGGGCTGCCGGGGCCGCCGGAGGCGTAGTTGATCTTTCCCGGGGCGGCTTTCGCGGCGGCGATCAGATCGGCCGCGGTCCTGTAGCCGGTCTGGTTGCCGGCGACCAACCCCCATTCCACGGTCGCAACCAGGGATACCGGCTCGAAATCCTTCAGGATGTCCCACCGCATCCTGGACTGCAGGTTGGGCACCATCGTCATGATGCTGTCGTTGAAGCCGCCGATCGTGTAGCCGTCCGGATCGGCATGGGCGACTTGGTCCGCACCGATCAGCCCCGAGGCCCCCGGCTGATTGATGATGACGAATTGCTGGCCCATGTTGTCGGCCATCTTCTGCGTGACGATGCGAGCGGCCACGTCGACCGCGCTCGCCGCGGCCAGAGGCACGATCATCTTGATCGGCCGGTCCGGATAGGCCGCCTGCGCGGCAGCGGCCCAAAGCGCAAGCCCCGGCGCCAACATACGGAACAGCAGCCGCATCCCCCATCCTCCCGATTATCGGATGCGTTCCGCTTCGCCCGGCCGCCACCCATGCTCTGTCAGGTTGCCCGCTGGCCGCCCCCTTGGCAACGCCGGTCGTCGGGATTCCGGTACCCGATGCGCCGGAACTGCGCCAAGTCAGCGCGAATTCGCACGATCTCGACGACGGTCTCGAGTGAGCGCGCGTCAGCGGAAGTGGCTGGTTTAACGCCGCCAGACGCCTATGCCACCCATCTCAGTCGGCACGCTTGAACGCTTGCTGCTTACGCGGCCTTGCGTCGGAGCGGCAACCCGCTCGTCTGGCGATCGGCCCAGGCCAGTACCGCGGCAAAGCCCAGAAAGACCACTGTTACGGCCAGGCTGAGCATCATCGCATCGAAAGGCATGTCGCTTCCTCCCTGTTGAAATTGGAGGAATTTTCGTCGCAAACGCCTTTCAGTTCCTTGATCCTGATCAAAGGCCGCCAAG
>NZ_JAFAVV010000066.1 GCF_019242285.1 Bradyrhizobium sp. | reverse complement strand
TAGAGGTTCGCGAACTGCTGGTCGGGCAACTGGTAGAGATGCCCGTTCGGCGCGGTCGTGAACGACTTGCCGATGAAGTCGTCGACGTCGAGCATCGGATCGGTGACGTCCTTGCCCTCGCCCTTCATCCAGTCGGTCAGGTCGACGGCCTGGCCGTAGCGGAAATGCGTGCCGATGAAGTCGGAATCGTTGATCCAGCCGTCATAGACGTTCTTGCCGGACTGCATCTGGGTCTGGATCTTCTCGACGACGTCGCCTTCCTGGATGATGTCGTGCTTGACCTTGATGCCGGTGATCTCCTCGAACGCCTTGGCGAGCGTGCGGGATTCGTATTCATGCGTGGTCAGCGTCTCGGAGACGGCGTTGATCTCCATGCCCTTGAAGGGTTCAGCGGCCTTCGCGAACCACTGCATCTCCTTCATCTGGTCGTCCTTCGACAGGGTCGAAGGCTGGAATTCATTGTCGATCCATTTCTTCGCCGCCGCATCGTCGGCGAAGGCGGGCGCCGTGACCGTCGCGGATGCTGCGATCAGCGCGAACGCGCTCGTCATCATCAAAGTCCGGGTCCTGGTGAGGGGTCCCTTGCCTCTATCAAAGTGTCGCATGTCGGTTCCTCCGTTATAGCGATGGACAATCAATCAGGCCCGGGTTGAAACCCCGGATCTGTGCTTTCACTTAAAGGCTAGACCGTGCGGAAAATGATCACGGCCATGCCCAGCGAAATCGCGGTTGCGAGCCACAGGCTCGACAGCTCAAATCCTTCTTCCCCAATCGGCAAAGTAGCGATGGCGTCGGTGCCGACCAGACCGATCCACAACAGATGAATGACGGCGGTCAGAATCAGCGAGATGAACAGCCGGTCGCCGCGCGTGGTCGGAATCCGCAGGACGCCGACGCGATCGGCTTCGGGATAGGCGGCGGCGAGATAGATCATCACCGCGAGCGTCAGCCCGAGCGCCGCAAAGAAGATCGCGGTCGGCAACGTCCAGGCCATCCATGCGATGCTTTCCATGGCCTATCTTCCTCCACACGACGCGCAGCGCTCCCTCTCCCCGCCTGCGGGGAGAGGGCTGGGGTGAGGGGCTCTCTCCACGAGCCGGACTCGTGGAGAGAGCCCCTCACCCGATTTGCTGCGCAAATCGACCTCTCCCCGCAAGCGGGGCGAGGTGGAGCGGAGCGCTGGGTTCGAAGAGTGTTCAATCATGGCTCGCCTCACACCCTGCCCAGCGCGAAGCCGCGCGCGATGTAGTTGCGAACGAACCAGATCACGAGCACGCCCGGGATCAAGGTCAGCACGCCGGCGGCCGCGAGCAGGCCCCAATCCATGCCGGCGGCCGAGACCGTGCGCGTCATCACCGCCGAGATCGGCTTGGCGTCGACCGAGGTCAGTGTGCGCGCCAGCAGCAGCTCGACCCAGGAGAACATGAAGCAGAAGAACGCGGCGACGCCGATGCCGCTCGCGATCAGCGGCACCAGGATCCTGACGAAGAAGCGCGGGAACGAATAGCCGTCGAGGAACGCGGTCTCGTCGATCTCGCGCGGCACGCCGGAGACGAAGCCTTCGAGGATCCAGACCGCCAGCGGCACGTTGAAGATGCAGTGCGCGAGCGCCACCGCCCAGGGCGTATCGAACAGGCCGATCGCGGAATAGAGGTTGAAGAACGGCAGCGCATAGACCGCGGCCGGCGCCATGCGGTTCGACAGCAGCCAGAAGAACAGATGCTTGTCGCCGAGGAAGCGGTAGCGCGAAAATGCATAGGCCGCCGGCAGCGCCACCGACACCGAGATCACGGTGTTGATGACCACGTATTTCAGCGAGTTGATGTAGCCGGAGTACCAGCTCTCGTCGGTGAAGATGCGGCGGTAGTGCTGCAGCGTGGGCGCATGCGGCCACAGCGTCATGGTCGAGACGATCTCGTTGTTGGTCTTGAAGCTCATATTGACCAGCCAATAGATCGGCACGAGCAGGAAGATCAGGAACAGCGCCATGATGAGGCGGCGGCCGGGGATCGAATGCATCACGCCGCTCCCTCTTTCGGCGACCGCTCGGCGCCGGCATTGGTCATGACGGTGTAGAACACCCAGCACACGATCAGGATGATCAGGTTGTAGACCAGCGACAGCGCCGCAGCCTTGCCGAGGTCGAACTGGCCGAGCGCGATCTTGACCAGCTCGATCGAGATGAAGGTGGTCGAGTTGCCTGGCCCGCCGCCGGTGACGACGAACGGCTCGGTGTAGATCATGAAAGAGTCCATGAAGCGCAGCAGCACCGCGATCAGCAGCACGCGATGCATCTTCGGCAGTTGGATGGCGGTGAACACCGCCCAGCGCGAGGCGCCGTCGATCTGGGCGGCCTGGTAGTAGGCGTCCGGGATCGATTTCAGGCCGGCATAGCAGAGCAGCGCGACCAGGCTGGTCCAGTGCCACACATCCATCACGATGACGGTAGTCCAGGCATCGAAGTCGTTGGAGACGTAATTGTAGTCGATGCCGAGCTGGTTCAGCACATAGCCCAGCAGGCCGATGTCGGGCCGGCCAAAGATCTGCCAGATGGTGCCGACCACGTTCCACGGAATCAGCAGCGGCAGCGCGAGAATCACGAGGCAGGCCGCGACCGTCCAGCCCTCGCGCGGCATCGACAGCGCGATCACGATGCCGAGCGGCACCTCGATCGCAAGGATCACGGCCGAGAAGAACAGGTTGCGCCAGAGCGAAGCGAAGAACCGCTCACCGA
>NZ_JAFAVV010000757.1 GCF_019242285.1 Bradyrhizobium sp. | reverse complement strand
GCCGACGGCAAGCTCGCCGCCGGGCCGGTGGTGCCGGTGATCTACCGGGCGATGAATGCGTTTGCGAGTGGGGACCATGCGACCTGCGTCCGGCTGATGGAGCCGGTGCTCGCCGACATCGTCCGCATCGGTGGCAGTCATGCCCAGCGCGAGATCGTCGAGGACACCTTCATCGTCGCCCTGATCCGCTCTGGCGACTTGCCGCGGGCGCGCGTCCTGCTGGACCAGCGCCTGCACCGCCGCCCCTCGCCGCGCGATGTCCGCTGGCGGGCCGCCATGGCATGAAGTAGTTGATCACCCACCGCTTCAAGCTCGACCAGATTCTCGATGCCTACGAGACCTTCGCCGCCGCCAGGACCAACGCGCTGAAGGTGCTGATCGAGGCCTGAGCCGGACGCACAACTGCTGGGTGTGAACAGATGGCCCAGCGAGCATTCGCCGGGGCCATCGTCGCAGGGATACCGGCCGCCTTTCCGCCGCCGCAGGTCGTGATGAAAAATCAACGGCGGTCGGCAATTTTCCATTCCGGATTGTCAGGACCAGCAACCGATGCCATCACGCCGGCGTTAGGTCATACTACACGACCGTTCGCATTCGCCCCTGACCTGGAGCCCGGCGGCATGTTCAAACTCGTATCGGCCCCCATCCGGAGGCTCCTGCGCTTTCCGCTGGTGCAGTTCGCGATCGTCATCTTCCTCGTCCTGGTGATGCAGGCAGCCGACGAGCACTCGGTGCTGGGTGAAATCTTCGCCGGGCTCGACAAGATCGTGGACTATTCGGTGAACGCGACCGCCGCGATCTTCACCGTGAAGATTTTCACCAAGTCCTTGCTGACCTTCGGCTTCATGATCGCCTATGTCTATCTCGCCTGCTGGCTGATGCTCGCGCTGGGGCGGATCGCGATCCGGCGTATGCTCGATATCATCGGGCGCGAGAACATCTTCTGGCTGCGCAACACGATCGCGCGCGAGCGCGGCATCGAGGCCTACCGGGCCTGGCTGCCGCTGGAGAGGATGCGGCCGGCGCACATTCCGCAGCCGATCTGGGAAGAGACCTACGCCTGGCCGAAGGACAATTTGCCGCCCTATCCACCGCTGTTTTTGCGTGTGCTGCGCGGCACGTTCGCCTATCTCGTGCTGTTCCTGCTGGTGATCGTCCTGCTGCAGGCCTTCAGCCCGCTGCCCGCGCTGGACTGGTTGATCGCCCTGCTCAAACGGGTGTTCGGGGCAGGTTGAGGCGCCGCGACATCCCCGCCGTAAAGTTGTCATCAATCTGTCAGACGAGCTGCGCTTAGCTGCCCGTGTTATGATGATCGCGGTTCAAAGAGGAGCGAATCGGTGAGTGAGACCATCAACGTGCCGGCCGTGCCGGCGGATGCATCCGCCGTCGCCCGCATCAAGTCCGAGATCGACATTTCCGACCGTTCGCGGCTCGTCACCTTCGGCGAGCGCGCGCAGCGCTCGGTGGTCGAATTTGCCGACCGGATCCTGGCCCAGACCCAGAACCGGGAACTCGGCGCCACCGGCAAGCTGCTGTCGGACGTGCTCGCCAAGGCCCGCGGCCTCGACCCGGCCGACCTCAAGGACAAGGGCTTTCTCGCCCGGCTGTTCTCGTCGGCCGAAGCCCGGCTGCGCCGTTTCACCGAGCGGTTCAACGACGTCGCCTCGCAGATCGACCGGATCGGCCTCGACCTCGACCGCAACAAGGAGGTGCTGCGCCGCGACATCGCCCTGCTGGACGAGCTGTTCGAGCAGACGAAGACCGCGCTCGGTCAACTCGATGCCCACATCGCCGCCGGCAAGGGTTTCGCCGACGACTTCCGCGGCGGCAAGCTCGTCGAGATGGAGCGCGCAACCAAGTCACAGGCCGAGAGCGCCGACGGCATGCTGGCAGCGCAGACCTATCAGGACGCCGTCCAGGCGCTCGACCGGCTCGAGAAGCGCATCTTCTATCTGCAGCAGGCGCGCCAGATCGGCATCCAGCAACTGCCGCAGATCCGCATCGTCCAGTCCGGCGACGAGACGCTGATCGAGAATCTTCAGGCGACGACCGAGCTCACCATTCCGGTGTGGAAGCAGAAGATGATCCTGCTGCTCGGCCTCAACCGGCAGAAATCCGCGCTGGACCTGCAGAAGACCGTCACCGACGCGACCAACCAGATGATGCGCCAAGCCTCCGAGATGATGAAGACCCAGGCGATCGAGATCGAGCGGCAGTCGCAGCGCGGCATCATCGACATCGCCACCCTGGAGAAGACCAACCGCGACCTGATCGACACCATCTCCGGCGTGCTCTCCGTCCAGGAGCAGGGCCGCGCCAAGCGCGCCGAGATCGAGAAGCGAATGGCGCAACTGACCGACGAATTGAAAACCGCGGTGAAGGCGTCCGCATGATCTCCCTCCGCCTCGCGCGGTGCTGGCTCGCTGCGGCGCCGCTCCTGGCCGTGCTGCTCGCGGCCTGCGGCGGCCCGTCGGGGCCGTCCTTCACCATCGTGTCGGGCTCGGAAAACGAGGTGCTGGCGCCGATGGTGCAGGAGTTCTGCGCCTCGCGGGGGGCGAGCTGCACCATGCGCTACCAGGGCTCGCTCGACATCGCGCTCTCGCTCAAGGCCGGCGCCGATCCGGGGGCCGACGCGGTGTGGCCGGCCGCCTCGATCTGGATCGACATGTTCGACACCGCAAGGCGCGTGAAATCGGTCAAGTCGATCGTGCAGATGCCCGTGATCCTCGGCGTGCGCCGTTCCAAGGCGCAGGAGCTGGGCTGGGTCGGCGCCAACAAGGTAACCACCAAGGACATCCTCGGTGCGGTCCAGGCCGGCAAGCTGAAATTCCTGATGACCTCGGCGACGCAGTCGAACTCGGGTGCGGCCGCCTATCTTGCGATGCTGGCCGCCGGCATCGGCAAGCCCGACCTGATCGAAGCAGGCGACCTCGACCGGCCGGAAGTGCTGGCCACCGCTCGCGCGCTGCTCAAAGGGGTCGAGCGCAGCGCCGGCTCCAGCGGCTGGCTCGCCGACCTCTACCGCGACGGCGAGAAGACCGGCGCGCATTATCAGGCGATGTGGAACTACGAGGCCGTCATCAAGGAGACCAATGACAAGCTGATCGCCGATGGCGCCGAGCCGCTCTATGCCATCTATCCCGAGGACGGCGTCGCGGTCGCCGATTCGCCGCTCGGTTTCGTCGACCGCGGCCGCGGCAAGGAGGTGGAGAGCTTCTTCGCCGATCTGCAGGCGTTCCTGCTGCAGGGCGACACCCAGGCGCGGATCGCCAAGACCGGCAGGCGGGTCGAGATCGGCCGCGCCGCGCCGCTTCCCGCCGATCCCGCGACCAACCTCGATCCCGCGCGCAAGCTCACGGTGGTGCGCCCGCCCGAGCCCGCGGTGATCCAGAAGGCCTTGGACATCTACCAGGAGGCGCTGCGCCGGCCCTCGCTCACCGCGCTGTGCCTCGACCTCTCCGGCAGCATGCAGGGCGCGGGCGAAACCGAGCTCCTCGATGCGATGCGCTTCCTGCTGACGCCGGCGCGGACCCGCGAGATGCTGGTGCAGTGGACCAAGGGGGATCAGATCCTCGTGCTGCCTTTCAGCGACCATGTGCTGTGGACGGCGCAGGCGACGGGCGAGGATAGCGAGCAGGCCGGCCTGCTGGCAAAGGCTCTGCAATTGCGCGCCGGCGGCGGCACCGATTTCTACACCTGCGGCGCGCAGGCGCTCGCATTGATGAAGCCGACGCTGAAAGACGGGCAGCATCTGCCGGCAATCGTCATCATGACCGACGGCAAGAGCCAGGGGACGATGTCGACCTTCGAGACCGCATGGCGCGCGGACGGCGCGCGCGTGCCGGTGTTCGGCGTTACCTTCGGCAGCGACGTCGATCGCAGCCAGCTCGACAATCTCGCGAAACTCACCGGCGGCCGGGTGTTCGACGGCACCAAGAGCCTGACGGATGCGTTCCGCGCCGTGCGAGGATACAACTGAATGGCCGCCGCGCCATCCGGGCAGGACTGGATCGTCGGCGGCGCGGCCGCCGCCGTCCTCCTGCCGCTGCTCGCGATCGGCGTCGGCATGCCGTTCTGGATCGCCTGCGTGGTGAGCGCGCTGGCCGGCGGCGGCATCGCCGCGGTGATGGCACCGAAAAAACTGTTCGCGCAGCTCGATGCCAGCGGCGTGGCGCGCGGCCGGATCGAATTCGCGCGCGACCTCCTGACCGAATCCGAGCCGCTCGCGGGTCGAATGGAAGCGGCCGCAACGGCGATCAAGACACGCGCTATCGCCGAGCGGGTGCGCCATCTCGTGAAGATCGCCCGCGATATTTTCTCTGCGATCGAACGCGACCCGCTGCGCATCGATCGCGTCAAGCGCTTCCTCAGCTACTATCTGCCGCGCGCGGCCGAGATCGCCGAAGCCTATGCGGCGCTGGAGAAGAGCCCGGTGCCGGACGCCGCGCGGCTTGCGTCGGCCAGCGAAATGATCGACCGGCTCGACACGGCGTTCACGCGCTATGCCGCGAGCCTGCAGGACGCCGATCTCGACAGGCTCGACATCGAGCTGAAGCTCCTGAAGCGCTCGCTCGACGAGGATCTCGGGCCGGCGCTGCCGAGCACGCCGTCCGAAAGCAAGAAGGAGGTGAGCTGATGGCCCTCTCGCGCCGCGCCTTCGGGATCGGCCTCGTCGCCGCGAGCGCTGCGGCGACCGGCGGCTATGTGTTCTTGCGCGAGCATCCCGAGATCGCCGGCCGGTTCGGTGAGCCGAAGCGGCTGTTCGGCTTCGCCGGCGGCGAAAAGGAAGGGTTTCTCAGCAATGCGCGGGTGCGCAACGAGCTCGAGCGCCGCTTCGGCCTGATCCTCGATGCGCGGCGTGCCGGATCGGTCGAGATGGTGCGCGAGCGCGCCCTGCTCGACCAGAAGCCGCAGTTTTTGTGGCCGTCTTCCTCCGTGCTGGTCGAGGTGGCGCGCGCGTCCGGACTGAAGATCTCCCGCGACCAGGTGATCTTCAACTCGCCGATCGTGCTCTATTCGTGGGATCGCATCGCCGACGGGCTGGTGAAGGGCGGCATCGCCGAGCCGGCCGGCGGCCCGCGCTACAAGGTCGACCTCGGAAAA
>NZ_JAFAVV010000743.1 GCF_019242285.1 Bradyrhizobium sp. | reverse complement strand
GTTTCCCGCGCCGGCGCGCCTTCGCAGGCGAGACGGCGTGAACGTCACTCGGCTGATTCCCCTGGTCAAGAGACGCCGAAGAATTTCCCGTTCACCCGCGACGGAAGTGGATCAACCAACCGGACCTTCACGACGTCAGCGCGGTCCGGATCATCCGCGCCAGATCGGCGCTGACATAGGGTTTTGCCAGCAGCAGCACGCCGGCGTCGAGCCGGCCGTGATGCACGATGGCGTTCTCGGTATAGCCCGACGTGAACAGCACCTTGAGCCCGGGACGCCGCTTCAGCGCCTCGGTTGCGAGCTGGCGGCCGTTCATGCCGCCGGGCATGATGACGTCGGTGAACAAGAGGTCGATGTGCGGAGGGCCGTCGATCATGGCGAGCGCTTCGGCGGCGTTGCTGGCAGAGAGCGTCTCGTAGCCGAGACGCTCAACCTGCGTCACGACATAGTCGCGGACCAGGGCGTCGTCCTCGACGATCAGGATGGATTCATCGCCGTACTCGATCGCGTAGGGATCGGCCTCGACGTCTACGATGTCGGGCTTGCGAACGGCCTCGGGTAGATACAGCTTCACCGTGGTGCCGTGGCCTTCCTCGCTGTAGATCTTGATGTGGCCGTCGGACTGTTTGACGAAGCCGTAGACCATGCTGAGCCCGAGTCCTGATCCCTTTCCGACATCCTTGGTGGTGAAGAACGGCTCGAACACCTTGTCGAGCAGGTTGCCGGGAATGCCCGCTCCGGTGTCGCTCACCGCGATCATGACGTAGTTTCCGGGCTTCACCTCGGAATTCATGGCGGCATAGTGCTCGTCGAGCACGACGTTCCGCGTCTCCAGCGTCAGCTTGCCGCCATCGGGCATGGCGTCGCGCGCGTTCAATGCGAGGTTCAGGATCGCGGTCGAGAGCTGGCTCGGATCGATCAGGGCCGGCGCTGCGTCATGCGCCAGCATCGAATCGATCTCGACCTGCTCGCCGAGCGTCGGTCGCAGCAGCCGCGCGGCGTCGACGACCAGCGCGTTGACGTCGGTCGAACGCGGCTGCAGCGGTTGCCGGCGCGCGAAGGCCAGCAGATGCCGGGTGAGGTCGGCGCCCCGCGCGGCGGCCGCGCTGATCATGTTGGTGATCTGGTTGAGGAGCGGGTTGTCCTTCACCGCATCGCCGAGGATCTCGATCGAGCCGGTGATCACGGTCAGGATGTTGTTGAAGTCATGCGCGATGCCGCCGGTGAGCTGGCCGACGGCTTCCATCTTCTGCGCCTGCCGGATCTGCGCCTCGTTGGCCTCGATCTCCTGGAAGCGCTTGACCATGGCCTCGGCTTTGCGGCGTTCCCTGGTCTCCTCCTCGAGCGCCGCATAGGCCTGCAGGAGCTGGACGCGGGTCGGCATCGTGAGAAGCCGCGGCAGCATCAAGAGCAGCGCGGCCGCGATCGTGGCCGAGATCGGCGCCAGCGCGCCCTTGACGGCGGTCTCGATGCCATAGGCAGGCACCCAGAGCGTGAGGATCGACATCAGGTGGCTCACGCAGCAGATGGCGACGAAGAGAGCGTAGCCGAGGAAGATGGCGCGGAACATGAACAGCGTCTCGTTGCGCCGGCGCCAAACGAAGAATGCAAGGACGTAGGCGATCGCGAGGAAGGCGGCGGCGACCGTGGCGTCGGAAACGGCATTCAGCCAGATCAATGTGGGCTGCCACGACAGGCAGGCGCCATGCGGGAGAAGCGTCGACATACCCAATATCTCCAAGGAAACGGCCGCTCCGGCGCCGTCGCGACGCACCGGGAAAGAATACGGCAGATCATTCAGTTTTTCGGCCACCGCGCAAGCGCAACGGCCATCCGGCGCTCTGCTTCGTCAGACGCCGAAGGAGAATTTGGCGGGGAGGGTGTCTGAAGCGACACCGAGCAGGCGACCCGTGATCGAGCGCTGACGGCACGCCGGTCGTCGGCCGTCACGACGCCAGCGCGATCCGGATCATCCGCGCCAGATCGGCGGTGACATAGGGTTTCGCCAGCAGCAGCACGCCGGCGTCGAGCCGGCCATGATGCACGATGGCATTCTCGGTGTAGCCGGAGGTGTAGAGCACTTTGAGGCCGGGACGCCGCCTCGAGGCCTCGATCGCGAGCTGGCGGCCGTTCATGCCGCCGGGCATGATGACGTCGGTGAACAACAGATCGATGTGCGCGGGCCCATCGATGATGGCCAGTGCCTCGGCGGCGTTGCTGGCCGAGAGCGTCTCGTAACCGAGACGCTGGACCTGCGTCACGACATAATCGCGGACCAGCGCGTCGTCTTCGACGATCAGGATGGACTCATCGCCGTGCTCGATCGAGTCGGGATCGGCGTCGCTGACCACCACGGGATCGGCCTTGCGCACGGCTTGCGGCAGATAGAGCTTGACCGTGGTGCCGTGACCTTCCTCGCTGTAGATCTTGACGTGGCCGTCGGACTGCTTGACGAAGCCGTAGACCATGCTGAGTCCGAGCCCGGACCCCTTTCCGACCTCCTTGGTGGTGAAGAACGGCTCGAACACCTTTTCGAGCAGACCGCGGGGAATTCCCCCGCCCGTATCGCTGACCGCGATCATGACGTAGTTGCCCAGCTTGGCCTCCGGATTCATCGCGGCATAGTCCTCGTCGAGCACGGCGTTCCGGGTTTCCAGGGTCAGCTTGCCGCCGTCTGGCATCGCGTCACGCGCGTTCAGCGCGAGGTTGAGGATCGCGGTCGAGAGCTGGCTCGGGTCGATCAGCGCCGCGGCGGCATCATGCGCCAGCATCGAATCGATCTCGATCTGCTCGCCGAGCGTCGGCCGCAGCAGCCGTGCGGCGTCGACGACGAGGGCGTTGACGTCGGTCGCGCGCGGCTGCAGCGGCTGGCGGCGGCCGAAAGCCAGCAGATGCCGGGTAAGATCAGCGCCTCTCGCGGCGGCGGCGCCGATCATGTTGGTGATCTGGAGCAGGAGCGGCTTGTCTTTCACCGCGTCAGCGAGGATCTCGATCGAGCCGGTGATCACGGTCAGGATGTTGTTGAAGTCGTGGGCGATGCCGCCGGTGAGCTGGCCGATCGCCTCCATCTTCTGCGCCTGCCGGACCTGGGCCTCGTTGGCCTCGATCTCCTGGAAGCGCCTGACCATGGCTTCGGCCTTGCGGCGCTCCCTGGTCTCCTCCTCCAGCGCCGCATAGGCCTGCAGGAGCTGGACCCGGGTCGGCATCACCAGCATGTACGGCAGCAGCCCGAAAAGCGCCGCCGCCATCGCGGCCGAGGTCGGCACCTGCACGCCCTTGACGGCGGCCTCGAGGCCGTAGGCCGGCACCCACATCGTGACGACCGCGAGCAGACGACTTAAGCCGCCCAACGCGCTGAACACCGCGAATCCGCCGAGCAGGAGGTTGAACCTCAACAGCATCTCGCGCCGGCGCCGCCACACCATGAGAGCGAAAACGAAGGCGATCGAGAAGAACGCACAGGCAAGCAGCGCATCGGATACCACGTTCAGCCAGATCAATTCCGGCTTCCACGAGAGGCACGCGCCATGCGGGAGAAGCGTCGACATGCCCAATTACTCCAAGGAAACGGCCGCTCCGGTGCCGTCGCGAGCCGATCGACGTACCGGAACCCAGATCATTCAGTTTTTCACCGACCGCGCAAGCGTAGCGGTTGGTCCGCGCGCTATCGCGGCACCTGTCGGAAATGTCTTGGAATAAGCCTAGATGATCAGCCCGGCGGGCGGTCCCGAAGCACCAAGTCTGGCTGGCTTGCGGGACTGATCGTCGAGATTGCTGTCGCGGGAGGCGGCGGTCAAATCACGAGCTGGTTGAAAGGTGAATAGATCCAGAACGATCGTCGTCTTGGAGCATCGATGAACCGCGGCGACATCAATCGCCATCGATCATCACACCTGGTCCGGGCCCGGTATGATATGATTCAACCCAGGGACAATGGCGTCCGGTCCGGTCCTCATCGGCAAGGCGTCGCCGGCGGCTTACGCAGCTCCTTGGCTGCTGTTCACTTCGCCGCTCTTGTCGCATACGGCCCAGTTGAGTCCGGCTCTCGGCAATTTCTAGAACAAGAAATGGTAGATGCCAATCAAAGCAAGAATGCCCGTCGCGACATAACCTATCAGATTTAAAATTCGGACAGCAAAATTCTTCTCGGCCGAATCCAAATTATGTTTGGCGGCTTTGAATATCTTATGGACGGTAACCCACCTTCCGGTTCCCTCGTACACCTCGGATTTGATGGCTTCGTCAAACGACAATTGTTCCCATCTTCTGTTTGAAAGACGTTGAACATGCGGGCGACTCAAGAGCTCGTTCTGTCTCGTAAATCCACCGTCCGACATCAAGCCCCTGCGCTCATTTGGCGTTTCCGCTATCGCTTTCCGGATTGCCAACCGCTGTTCCGAGACCACGCTCGAGAGTCCTCTGCTTGCGGCTAGAATGATGGCGTTCCCCACGATATTGGCCGTGTCGTAGCCAAACGTTGCGTACTGATCTATCGCCTCCCGCTTTGCCGTCCCCGGATACTCGTTACCGTATCTGGCGCGGAATCGCTCGATCGCATCGTCGGATACCGTTTCGACGACGGTGTCGGTTACCGCATAGACATTTTCGAAGCGCGCTTGCGAAAACATCTCCTTGCCGGGCGAGATCAGATATATCGGACACTCGCCGTATAGGTCGCGCACCACTTGACTGATGCGAAGTGTGTCAGAGCTTCTTCCCAAAATGACAAGGCCCACGAAGGCTCGCCCATGCAGACTCTGGATGATCGACGTTTTCAATTGCGCATCTTCAAGCTTTCGGTCGTAAGGCACCAAGGTGTATACTTGTCCAAACGCTGATAAGTATCGCCGCATGTCCCGAGCCAAACTGTCACCGCACAAGGTGCCATCGCTTCGCCCCACGCCAGGCGCCTCCGATTCATGCAATACGATGATGGGTCCATGTGGATGGCGAATCGCTATCAGTCGAGCTAGTCGTTCGGCTTTCTGCGCGTCGGATGGAGTGGCACGAAAGAACCATGGGTTGTTCTGCTCCGTAAGGAAGGACGCCGTTGCAGATGGGCTGATGACAGGTATGTTCGCCTTGGCCGCAAACTCGATGGCCGTAGCCGCAGTGTGGCTCTCGCACGGCCCTATTATGACCGCCGCCCCTTTATCGACCAGGAGCGAAACGGCCGACAGAGCCTTTCGTTGATCTCCCTCGTCATCACACTGCTCAGTCCGAATCAGGCATCCGAAACTGCGAACTGAAAAGTCGGAAAGACCAAGCTTGATTCCATTGGCTATTACCTTTCCGAAATATGAGGAGCTGCCGCTACTGCACGTTACGATGCCGACCGTCAGTTCAACGTGCGTTGACGTCGCGCGATCCCCGGTGGAACCTTCCGGCCTGTCCTCATCATCTCCAGTTTTCACTCCCGCCCTCCGTACAATTCGGTCATCAAACGAGCTCAAGACGATTGCCAAGCTCTCTTCGAGCCAGGAGCAAGACTTCCTCCGCGCGCGCTTCGCTCATGTGCGGGTGAACGGCGCCATACCCCTCGTCATAGTGATTCCAGATCGGACCCAGCGACACCCCCTCGTGGTATTGCTGTGCAGTCATCCTGTCCTGGTGCGGGTAGAGCGCGTAGGCACTCAGAGAAACGAAAGTCGGCTTCAACTTGTTCGCGAAATCGAAGGTCCGCAACAAGGTTTCGTTGGTTTCGTCGGGAAGGCCTACAATGATGTTGAGACAGGACTCGATGCCGCAATTTCTACAATTTTCGACCGCCCTGGCCGTGTGATCTGCGTGCGCATGAGGTGACGTTGATTTCAAGAGCTGCTTCAGAGCGCTCTCGTCGGTCGTCTCCAGGCCAAAGCTCAAATATCTAAAGCCGGCTTTTGCCATCTCGTACAGCAAGGGCTCAGTTACGCATTCCGACCGAGTCTGTGCCGCAAACTGCAGAGAAATTCCGCTCCGCTGCAGCGTCTGAACCAAGGAAAGGGTTCGTTTCTGGTTGACGGTAAACGTTGCATCATCAAAAAACACAGCCTCGTAGGCGTCGGCTTCCAGCCTTGCCAATTCGGCCACGACACACTCGATGCTGGCTGCGTTCACAGCCTGGTTGCGTTGGTTACAAAAGGAGCATTTGTAAGGGCAGCCTCGCATGGTTTGCACCTGCGTCGTCCGCCGTCCATCGAAAATCCTGAAGTTGTAATACGAACTATTGCCGAGAAGATAGCGCGGCAACGGCGGCACGGAGTCAAGTGCGATCCGTGTCTTTGGCATCGCGGTTCGCTCTATCTCTCCATTCGAGTTTCTGAAAACTATCCCGGGGACACGTGATAACGGAGCGTTTTTCTCAAGCGCGTACAGGAGGAGTACGAACGAGTAGTCGGCTTCGCCACAGACGGAGTAGTCGATTTCCGCGACATTGGCGATAGTATGCGCGGAACAGTAGGTCTCGTGTACGCCGCCCTTGACGATCACAGCATTCGGAACAAAAGCCTTCGTGATCCTTGCGACCTCAATGGCAGCTTTGTGTGATGGTGATGTCGATGAAATCCCAACGACCTCGGGGTTGAATGTCATCAGCCGCGCCGTTAGGAGGTCGTTCCCTCCCAGCGCCTGCAAATCGAGGATATCGACAATGTGATCATGGCGTTGCAATTCCGCCGCCAAGTACAGAAGCCCCATGGGGGCACCGTTAAATCTTGCGGGCATGTACGGATGTACGAGCAACACCCTCACTGCGTTTGATCCTTGATTAGATCGGTTGCCAATCACCAAAAAACACTTGCGTCAAATCGACGGTCTTCCCGCTTATGCGCAGCAATCTCCAACCACTGAAGGGATTTTAGTACCTCATTCCGGGCTCTAGGCCGACCTCAAGAGATCCTCGTTCTGTATCGCCATTAACGTCGCATCCATAGCTTCGCAGATCATCAGGACCGCTGTGGCATTGGCAAACTTGACAAATCGCCAGGGTCGGAGCCGCCTTCGGTCACTCAATCGTTCGTTCAAATTCCGACTGCGTTGAGCGTCGCCTACCGTTTTGGGACTAGCGAACCATCGACACGAAAGAACAATAAAGTGAAAGAGACCACAATTCAATCTCTTGTTGTGCGTCCGGTCACATCGGTCGTGACGACCATTTGTCTTTCGGCAGAGACAATCGATAGCGTCCGGCAGTCTCCTGCTCTGTGCGCGTAGGCAACCGGAAATCCAATGCGGCTCGTCCCGCCAGAATAGCCTTTCGCATGGGGTAGATGACCTAGGCCACGATGGTGAACACCCGTTCAAGAAAGTTTCGGCGCTGTTCCGGCAACTGCCGAGCGTCGCGTTCGTTTGCTCGATGCGTAACGAACGCTGGAGAAGCACATGAAGAAGCTTTCTTACGTCCTTGCTGCCGCGGCGACCATCGCGGTCTGTGCCCCGACGATCGCCAGCGCGACCGAATTCGGTGTGCGCATCGGCGGCGATCGGGACTATTATGCCGATCGTGACTACCGCGGTCCGCGTGCCGAGTTCTACAGGCACGACCGAGGCTGGCATCACGGTTGGTACCATCATGATGGCGATGGCGTCGTGATCCGGCGGCACTATCATCACGACAATTACTGATCGATGACGACCGACCGGTGAACGGCGACGGCCGGATTTTCCAATCCGGCCGTCGCCTTTTCCTGCCCGCCTATTGCGACAGTTTCACGAAATCTGGAAACTTCAGCTTGCCTTCCGCGATCTTCTGCGGCCAGACCGTCACCTGCTTCTGGTTCTGCCATTGGAAGACGAGCCCGGTGACGAATCCCGGGCCTGACTTGATGCCGTGGGTGTAGGGGTCGTCCTTGCCGTAGAACTGGATGTGGCCGATCGTGCCCTCGTAATCGGTCTTCTCCATCTCGGCCACAAGCTTGTCGGGATCGGTTGCACCGGCGCGCTGGATCGCTTCGGCGATGATGTAGACGTCGTCATAGGCGGTGTAGCCGGTATAGGCCGGCGGCGTGCCGAACTTCGCCTTGAAGGCCTGCGCAAACGGCTTCGTCTTCGGCGTCACCGCGACGTCGGGCGTTGCCACCGCAAGCGACGGCACGCCGTCGGCGGCGCCGTTGGTGTCGTTCCAGAAGGTCGGGCTCAAGGCCTGCGCGCTGATGCCGAACATCGGGATCGGCACCTGCTGGTTCTTCCACTGCACGGTCGGCTGCACGCCGACATGGGAGATGCCGGTGACGATCGCGTCCGGCTTCTTGCCTTCGATATTGTTGAAGATCGGCGTGAAGTCGGTGGTGTCGGGCGAGAAGCGCACATGGTCGACGACGTCGAGGCCGGCCTTGGGCAGGCAGGCCTCGTAGCCGACATCGAGCGGCTGGGTCCAGGCCGCGTCCTCGCTCATGATCGCGACCGACTTGAACTTGAGATTGTCGGTGAGGAGGTCCTTGGCGGCGTCGCAGACGAGCTGCGCCTGCGCCGCGGAGGTGAGATAGCCGTGGAAGGTGTACTTGTTCTTGTCGTAGTCGGCATGGATCGCCTTGGTGATCTCGTTGGAGGCGGCGCCCGGCGTGATCAGCGGCATCTTCAGCCGCGCCGCCCAGGGCTCGAGTGCCAGCACCACCTCGCTGATGTAGCTCGCGATCACGGCCGAAACCTTGTCCTCGTTGACCGCGCGCTGGAAGGCGCGGACGGAATCCGCCGAGGAGGAATGGTTGTCGTAGGTGACGATCTCGATTCGGCGCCCGAGAATGCCGCCTTTGGCGTTGATCTCATCGGCCGCGATCTGCGCGCCGCCGGGCGTCGCCGCACCCGCGATCGCCTGCACCTCGGCGATCACGCCGATCCTGATCGGCGGGCCGTCGGCGAAGGCCGGCGCAAGGCAGGTGGCGAGTGCAATGGCGACAAGGCTTGGGATGACAAGGCTTGGGACGACAAGGCTTGGGACGACAAGGCTTGGGACGATCGGCCGCGAGGGGCGTCTGGTCATGCATTTCTCCCGTGATGATGTTGTTTTCGTGCGGCCGCTGGAACGCGGCGCCAAACGCAGCCTACGCCCGGCCGCCGCGGCTTGGGAAGGCAGCTGTCTTGACGGTCCGCTATGCGCGCCGTCGCTGCACAGGCTTTACCGCTGCGGCGGCTGCTCGGGCAGCGTGGTCACGTCGGGCACGCCGGCATCGAGCCTGAGCACGTAGGCGGCGGCGGCGAAGGCCGCGTCCGCCATCGCGGCATGGCCTTCGGCGGACGGATGCACGGCGCCGCCATAGACCGCCGACAGCACGCCCCAGGTCGCGTCGTGGATGTCGGATGGCTGCATCGCGGTCGGCAGTCCCTGCGGATAGGTCATCGCCGCGAAATAGCTGTCGTTGGCGTCGCGGATCCAGCGCGCGCGCGGCAGGTAGGCGCGGTATTCGCCGGCACTGCGCCCGCACAGCATCGGCTGGTTCGCCGCGGTGATGATGTCGGGATCGAAGCTCTTGCCGTCGGCCGCGAAACACTGCCGGTCGAAATCCGGGTCGCTCTCGGCGCGGGCGCAGAAGCCGTGATCGGCAAAGGCGGCCTGATGGGCGTCGACGAAGCTCATGCGGTCGGTGGACGGGTCGTTGCACAGGATGCCGGACTGGCACATGGCCAGCGCCTTCAGCCCCGGCAGGAACTCGTTCTGCACGAAGCTCGAGACCGCGGCAAGCCGCCGCGGATCGGCGTTGAACGAGGGATGGATCTCGAAGCCGGCGCGGCCGCCGGGGCAGGGCGCGCCGCCGCGGGCGAGCGCCGGATTGGCGTAAGCCGTATAGACGACACGCCCCATGTCGCCGACCAGCGGCTTCAAGGCCTCGCGCAGGCGGCCGAAACCCTGCGGCAGGTCGCGCGCCAGCGCCGAGCGTGCTTCGTCCACCGTCGCCATCACGCCGGTGCTGCGGAACAGCGTGCGCTCGGTCGCGGTGTCGACGATCACGTCGGTGACGAGGCCTGAGAAGAAGACGTCGTTGGCGCCGATCGACAGCAGCACCAGGTCGAGCGTGCGGTCGGGCTGGCGGCGCCGCGCCGCGGTGACGGCGTCGCGGAGCTCGGCAAGCTGACCGTTGACGCCGGACTGGCATGTCGTGCTCGATTTGCTCGGCGGGCATTCGCGGGCGCGCTGGCTGCCGAACAGGCCGTCGGCGATGGTGGCGCCGGTGCAGGCCAGCGGCAGATAGGTCACGGCGATGTGCGGATACTGCACGGCGAGCGCCAGTGCCGTACGGGTCTGATAGCTGTAGAGCGAGCGGTGGCAGGCGGAGTTGAACCACAGGGCGCTGTGGCGCTGCCAGTTCTGCAGCGTGTCGGGCGCTTCGCAGGCCCGCCCGCCCTTGTAGCCGGCGCGGCTCGGACGATAATATTGCGCGGCCGCGGTTCCGAGGTAATGGCGGAAGCAGAAGCCTTCGTCGGCAAGCGCGATGGCACGGTCCGGATTGCCTTCGCCGGATGCGATGCTGTCGCCGAGTCCCGCGATGAAGAGGTCGCGCACCCTGATCTCGGTCGCGACGCGCTGGCTCGCCTCCGAGCCCGAGGACACGTCGACCGTCGCCACCGTCGGACGGCCATAGCGGACCCGCAGATTGAGCGCCTCGGCGCAATCCAGCGTCGAGTGCTGCGGCGGACCGTCGCCGTCGTCGAACGACCAGGCGCAGATGGCTCCCACCGGCGCGGCGCCGGCAAGGCGAACGGTGATCGCATGATCGACCGGCGTGAGATAGCTCTCCTTGACGTTGTCGCGGGTGCAGGGCTCGTTGACCCGGCCCGAGAGGTCGATGCAGAGCCGGTTGACCATGTTGCGCGCCCAGCCGCGGCCGTCGCTCTGCAACTCCAGCGCGTCCTCGGAGGCGAGGATCGAGCGGTTGCGCTCGCTTTCGACGTGGAGCTGGAAATCACGCTCCTCGCGAAACAGGCGGAAGCGGTTCCTCACCTCCCACGAGATCTGAAGCGGCGCATTGGAGGCCGCCTGCGCCGCCGTCCGGTGCGCCGGCAGGATGAGGCAGGTGCCTGCGAGCAGCGCAGCGAGCGGGATCAGGCGAAGGAGAGCACGGATCATGGGCCGGGTTTTGACGTCACAGTTGAGGCGGAAGTAAGAATGTCCAAAACCAAGATAATGTGATGTCAGGCGAGGATCACCCAAGCATCACCTCGAAGCCTGCGATCAGGCCTGCGACTTCAGCCGCTTCACCTTCTGCGGCAGCGGGGTGACGTTGCCTGTTCCCGTCGAGGGGTTCGCCGGCGGCGGAGTTCCGTTCAGCTTGCGGCGCTCCTGCCAGGGCTGCACCACGCTGAGCCATAGCTCGCGCGCGCCCATGATGGAAATCGCGAGGCTGAAGGGCACCACGAAATACAGCACGCGGAACACCAGCAGCGTGGCGAGCAACTGCTCGCGGCCGAACTGCGGCAGCGCCACCAGCATTGCGGCGTCGAACACGCCGATGGAGCCCGGTGCATGGCTGGCGAAGCCCAACAGCGTCGCCAGGATGAACACCACGGCAAGCGACAGGAAATCGATGCTGGGCTGATCCGGGATCAGAAGATACATCGCGGTTGCACAGAAGCCGAGGTCGATGACGCCGATCATGATCTGCACCAGCGTCAGCCTTGCCGACGGCAGTACCACCTTCCAGCCGTTCTGCCCGAGCTGGCGCCGGTTCTTGCCGGCGATGATCCAGAACAGGTAGGCCGCGATGCCGGCAAGGCAGCCGAGCCCGATCAGGCGGTTCATGGCCTCCGGCAGGAGGTCCATCGCGGAGGCGGCCGAGGGGTGATAGACCATGCCGACGCCGAGCACGACCAGGTTGCCGAGCCAGAACGTCAGCCCGGACAGGAAGCAGATCTTGGCGACGTCGATCGCGTTCAATCCGTAGTCGGAATAGATGCGGAAGCGGATCGCGCCGCCGGTGAAGACCGTGGCGCCGATATTGTGGCCGATCGAATAGCTCGTGAAGCTCGACAGCGCCGCGATGTTGTAGGGCACGAGCTTCTTGCCGATGGTCCTGAGCGCGAAGAAATCATAGAAGGTCAGGGTGCAGAAGGCGCAGAACACGCAGAGCGCGGCGAGTGCGATGCGGCCATGCGAGATGTCGGCGAGCGCCGTCAGGATCACGGTAGTGTCGACGCCCTTCAGCGTGCGCACCAGCGTCGTGATTGCAAAGGCAATGATGGCGATGCTTGCCGCTATACCGACCCGCTTCCAGCCAATCCATTTCTTGAAACCGCGCGCGAGCGCGGTCAGCCATCCTTGCATTCGTCCTCCCGGCAGGGCGGAAACATCTCGAGAACCCATGGACACCAATCGGTTAACCCGCGGCCCCGTCGCTTACTATATGCATATGCGAAGGTTCCTTAGGGCAAAAACGGGGCCTTGTGCAGCCCTTGACAACGGGGCCTTTTGACTTCGGCCGGAGCCGTCCGTCACCATACATGGGCAACGGGGTCGGGAATCTAACCCGCAACGCGCTTTTTGCCGCAGGGTTTATGCACCGGTATGAGGCCGTTTCGGGCCTTTCACCGGCGTTTCCAGGAACGACACCGCCGGCCAGTCGTTGACGCATTGTCAGCAACCGGCGCGGGAACCCGCGTGCGATGTTCCCCACACAAGCCAGGAAGGATTCCCATGGGATTGTTCACCAAGGACATCAAGACGATGAACGAACTGTTCGTGCATCAACTGCAGGACATTTATTACGCCGAGCAGCAGCTCGTGAAAGCGCTGCAGACCATGGCCGGCAAGGCGACCGACAAGCAGCTCAAGGAGGGGTTTCTGTCGCATCTCGACGAGACCAGGACCCACGTGCAGCGGCTGGAGCAGGTGTTCCAGATGTGCGGGCTGAAGGTCAAGGCGGTCGATTGCCCCGCGATCGACGGCATCATCGAGGAAGCCGACGAGGTGGCGGGCGAGGTCGCCGACAAGGCGGTGCTGGATGCCGCGCTGATCAACGCCGGCCAGGCCGCCGAGCACTATGAGATCGCACGCTACGGCACCCTGATCACCTGGGCGCGGCAACTCGGCCGCACCGACATCGCCAGCATCCTGCAGAAGACGCTGGACGAGGAGAAGACCGCGGACAAGAAGCTGACCTCGCTCGCCGAGGGCAAGATCAACCTTCGCGCCGCGAGCTGATTTTCGGCAGAATGATCGATCGAGCGGGGCCGTCGCGCTTTGCGCGGCGGCCTTTATCATTCGATCTCCATCGAAGCATGTCCAGAGGGCTGCCGCGTTATCCGGGTGATCATCCGCACCGGAGGCGACCCATGCAAGTCAGTTCCGTCAAGACCCATCATGAAGGATTCCGCGCCGCTGCGCAGCGCGGATCGCCCCGATCGCGGCACGCGGCCTCACTCACATTGGCGGCGATGAGCCTCGGCTTTGCCGTGGTCCAGCTCGACGTCACCATCGTCAATACCGCGCTGAGCAGCATCGGCGCCGCGCTGGGCGGCGGCGTCTTCGAGCTGCAATGGATCGTCAGCGCCTATACCATCGTGTTCGCGGCCTTCATCCTGAGCGCGGGTGCGCTCGGCGATCGCGTCGGCGCCAAGCGCGTCTTCATGGCGGGCTTTGCCATCTTCACGGCGGCGTCGGTGGCATGTGCCCTCGCGCCGAATGCCGTCACCCTGATTGCAGCCCGCGCGGTGCAGGGATTGGGCGCGGCGATCCTGGTGCCGAATTCGCTCGCGCTGCTCAACCACGCCTATCACGACGAGACGTCGCGGGGCCGCGCGGTCGGCATCTGGGCGGCGGGTGCGAGTCTCGCGCTGACCGCGGGGCCGTTCGTCGGCGGCGGACTGATCGAACTGGTCGGATGGCGCTCGATCTTCCTCGTCAATTTGCCGATCGGACTGGTCGGGCTGTGGCTGACCTTGCGCTATGCGGAGGAGACCGCGCGCGCGCCGCAGCGCGAGCTCGATCTGCCCGGACAGGTCGCGGCGGTCGTCGCACTCGGCGGTCTTACCGCTTCGATCATCGAGGGCGGCGCGGCCGGCTGGACCGATCGCTGGGTGATGGCCGGCTTCGTCGCCTGCGCCGTGGCGGCGGTGCTGTTCGTGGTGCGCGAGCAGCGGACGGCGCAGCCGATGCTGCCGCTCGGCCTGTTCCGTCACCGGACGTTCGCGCTGGCGGCGCTGCTCGGCCTGTTCGTCAACATCGCCTATTACGGCCTGATCTTCGTGTTCAGCCTCTACTTCCAGCAGGTCAATGGATGGTCGCCATTCGCGACCGGACTCGCCTTCATGCCGATGATGGGCGTCGTGCTGCCGGCAAACCTGGGGGCGCCGCGTCTCGCCGAGCGGATCGGCGCGCCCCGGACGATCGCGCTGGGCGCCGTGTTGGCGGCGCTCGGCGCCCTCGCGCTGCTCGGTATGCAGCCGGGCACCGGCTATCTCGCGATCTGCGGGCAACTGGTTGCGCTCAGCGTCGGTCTCGGCCTCCTGGTGCCGCCGTTGACCTCGACCCTGCTCGGCAGCGTCGAGAAGGCGCGCTCGGGTGTTGCGGCCGGTGTGCTGAACGCCAGCCGCCAGACCGGCAGCGCCACAGGCGTCGCGCTGTTCGGCTCGCTGGCCGCGAGCGCAAGCGGATTCATGCGCGGGGCGCATCAGTCGTTGATCATTTCCGCGTCGTTGCTGTTGCTGTCGGCAGTCCTGATCTGGCGACGAGACAGGTTCGTCGAAGGTGGCAGCCGGCACCGCTCTCATTCCTGATCTGTCCGGATAGTTGCGGGAGTTCCACCAGCGCGTTCCGACCGCGCCTCAGGTAAACTACTGTTCCCGCCCAATCCTTCCTTCACCATGCGCTGCACAAGGGCGCCCGCGTTAACCTGAATAAACCTCCATCTGAGGTTGCGTAACAGGCGGAATGGCCTGGGACGAGATATGTATCGAGTATTGACTTGCCTGCGCACCGAACACGACTGGCGACTGGTCGCGCTCGCCGTCGTTGTTTGCCTGCTTGCGAGCGCGGTCGCCGTCAACCTGTTCGATCGCGCCAGAGCCTCGGAGGGGCCGGCGCGCACGATCTGGATTTCGCTCGACGCGGTCGTGAGCGGCTGCGGCATCTGGGCCGTGCACTTCATCGCGATGCTGGCCTATGACAGCGACCACGCCGCCGGCTACGACATCCCGATCACGATCTCGTCCTTGATCTTCGCGGTGTCGACCACCGGCATCGGCCTCGGCGTCGCCCTGTCGGATGCGCGGCAATCGTTCGCCGCGCTCGGCGGCGCCATCGTCGGCCTCGGCGTGGCGGCGATGCACTATACCGGCATGGCGGCGCTCGAGCTGCCCGCCCGCATCGTCTGGGCGCCCGGCATCGTGATCGCCTCGGTCGTCTTCGGATGCGTTTTTGCCGCGCTTGCCCTCATGGTTGCCGTCGGCTTCGACCGCGCGAGCCGCCGGGTTTCAGCCATCGTGCTGCTGACGATCGCCATCGTGTCCCATCATTTCACCGCGATGGGGGCCGTCACGCTGATCCCCGATTCCAACCTTGCCCGGGCGGGCATGCTGATTTCCCCGACCGTGCTGTCGTTCCTGGTGGCGGCCGCAGCCTTCATCATCCTCGGCATCTCGCTCGGCGCCGCGATCATGGATCGCCGCGTACAAGGCGCCCTGCACCGGCAGAAGGTCCTGCTCGATACCGCGCTCGAGAACATGTCGCAGGGGCTCTGCATGTACGACATGGAAGGCCAGATCCTGCTGGCGAACCAGCGCTACAGGACGATGATGGCGCGCGATGACATCGAATTGAAGGGGCGCTCCCTGCTCGACGTGCTGCAGCAGCTCCGCTCGGCCGGACGCTGGCAGGGCGATCCCGAGGAGACCTTCGCCAGATCGATCGCGGAGGCGTGGGTGGGTCATTCCGACACCAGGGTGATCGACCAGCAGGGACGCGCGATTCGCGTCGTCAACCAGCCGATGACGGACGGCGGCTGGGTAGCGACCTTCGAGGACGTCACCGAGTGGCAGCGCGCGCAGGAGCAGATCTTCCACATGGCGCGCCATGACGCGCTCACCAATCTGCCGAACCGCACGCTGTTTCGCGAGCGGCTGGAACAGCTGCTGCGCCTCGCCAGCCGCGGCGACCGCGTCGCGGTGCACTGCCTCGATCTCGATGATTTCAGGGAAGTCAACGATACGCTCGGGCACCCGGTCGGCGATGCGCTGCTGCGCCAGGTCGCCGCCCGGCTGCGCGACGGCATCGGCGTCAACGACGCGGTCGCGAGGCTGGGCGGCGACGAATTCGCGGTGATCCAGCTCGACCGCGAGGACGAGGCTTCGGCGCCGGACTCGCTCGCCGCGCGCCTCATCGAGGCCATCGGAAGGCCCTATGAGCTCGACGGCCAGAAGATCGAGATCGGGGTCAGCGTCGGCATCGCACTCGCGCCCAGTGACGGCGACGATCCCGATGAACTGCTCAAGAAGGCCGAGCTCGCGCTCTATCGCGCCAAGGCGGACGGCCGCGGCACCTACCGCTTCTTCGAGATCGGCATGGATGCGCGCGCCCAGGCTCGCCGCGGGCTGCTGCAGGACCTTCGCATCGCATTGCAGCGCGACGCGAATGAATTCGAGGTTCATTACCAGCCGATCCGTGATCTCTCGAGCGACGAAACCGTGATGCTGGAGGCGCTGGTGCGCTGGAATCACCCTCAACGCGGCCAGATATCGCCCGTCCAGTTCATCCCACTGGCCGAGGACAGCGGCCTGATCATCCAGCTTGGCGATGCGGTACTGCGGCGTGCCTGCATGGACGCGGCGCGCTGGCCGCAGGTCGACGTCGCCGTGAACCTTTCGCCGGTACAGTTCAAGAACGCGAACCTGGTCGAGTCCGTGAAGGCGGCACTCGAGGCATCCGCTCTGCCCGCGCATCGCCTGGAGCTCGAGATCACCGAATCGGTGCTGCTGCAGAACAGCGAGGCGACGCTTGCGATGCTGCACGAGCTGCGCGCGCTCGGGGTGAAGATATCGCTCGACGACTTCGGAACCGGCTATTCGTCGCTCAGCTATTTGCGCAAGTTTCCATTCGATAAGATCAAGATCGATCGCTCCTTCGTCAAGGAGCTGCCGAACAGCGACGATTCGCTGGCGATCATCCGCGCCGTGACCGGGCTTGCCCGCAGCCTCGGCATCATCACGACCGCCGAGGGCGTCGAGACCGAGGCCCAGCGCGAGCTGTTGTGCCGCGAGGGCTGCGCGCAGGCGCAAGGTTACCTGTTCAGCAAGCCGCGTCCGGCGGCCGAGGTCGACGGGCTGTTGGCGAGAGCGCGCACCAGCGCGGTGGCTTGACCCTCAAGCCTTGCGCAGCGCGAAGTTCGCGCCGCAGAACGCCATCGCCGCGCCGAGCAGGAGTGCGGCGACGCCGGTGAGCACGCCTGACACGGTCGGGACCGCGCTCGGCGCGGAGGCGGCCTGTCCGGCGCCGGCGAGCAGGAGCACGCCGATCGCGATCAGGAACTGGCGCATCCGCTGCGGGATCTGCCCCGAGACGGCGCTGTCCATCAACGTCGCGGTGAAATAGCCGCCGGAGAATGCCACGGTCGCGATCAGCCACCATGCGACGGCCGCGCCCGCCGGCATGAAGTCGGTCGTATCGGACCGCCACAGACCGCCGAGATCGAGCCCGTAGCGCGCGCCGAGCATGTGCACGGCGAGCGCCAGCAGCATGCCGGCCACCATCGCGCCGCCCAAAATCAGCCGGCGCGGAAAAAAGGTCGTTTCAGCCATGCGCCAGTTGTTAGATAAGGCGGGGCGATTGCGCAAGGCGGGAGTGGAAACTGCAGGAGCCGGCGACGATGGCGGGGCCTATCCGCTACGCCTTCAAGGCGTCGCTGATCGGCCCTGCGCATCAATTCGAATTGGCGCACGACGGCCTGTCCTTCCGCGCCGGCGGACGTGCGGGAGTGTGGGCCTATGCCGATATCGCCGCGGTCCGGCTGTCGTTTCGGCCGGTCTCGATGCAAGCGCGCCGCTTCCGCTGCGACCTCACCCATGCCGGCGGTGCGCGGCTGATCCTGCTCTCGACCTCCTGGCAGACCGCGGCGCTGATGGCGCCGCAGGACCGCGACTATCGCGTCTTCGTACGCGCCCTGCACGAGCGGATGGCGCAGGCGGGAAGCCGGGCCGTGCTCGCCGGTGGGCTCGGCCGCAATGCCTATGCCGCCGGCCTGACGCTGCTGGCGCTGGTGGCGATCGGGATGGCCGGCTTGCTCCTGCGCGCGATCTGGACGGGCGAACTCGCAGGCGCGCTGTTTCTGCTGGGTTTCGCCGCGCTGCTCGGCTCGCAGGTCGGTGGCTTCGTCAGGCGCAACCGGCCGCAGACCTATGCGTTCGACGAGATCCCGGATGCGTTGCTGCCGTAGCGCTCTGCGCTACCGCTCGCCCGGCGCTGTGAAGAACTTCTCGCCATAGGCAAAGCGGTTGGGCTTGAGGAAGAAGCCGAGGATCACCGCGCCATTGGGAGCGACCGCCTCGTGCTGGTTGCCGGCCGGGCGCCAGACGAACTGGCCCGGGCCGCATTTGCCTTCGTGATCCTCGAGCGAGCCCTCGATCACATAGGTCTGCTCGAGCGCGGTGTGCTCGTGCAGCGGCACGACGGCGCCGGGCTCGAGCTTGAACAGGGCCGTGGTGATGCCGGAATCGTCGGTGTAGAGCACCTTGATCCGGATGCCCGGGAACTTGGTGGCTTCCCAGGGCATGTTGGGCACATCGAGATAGTGCGCCGTGCGCTCCGGCGGATTTTCCGGCTTGATGTCGGAATGGACCAGCTTGCGCTCCTGCACGGACATGACGGCCTCCCTCGGATTCTTTTGCGATATTGCGGACGAAAACGCCCAAGCATACCGCGCGCGGTCGGGGACGCAAAGCCGGCGAGCGAACATGGCGGCTATGGGCCGGCGGCCTGCATCTTCCGCTCGATCGCGCGCGCCGCGTCCAGAAGAATCTCGGCCAGCTCCGTTTCGCGACGAGGGGTGAGCCGAGCGCGAACCGCGGAGACGGTGAGGGCCGCGGTCGGGCGGCCGTCGAAGGCCTTGATCCATGTGGAAATGGATTTCGTTCCCTGCACCAGGCCGGCCTCGCGAAAATTGTAGCCCCGTCGCCTTGCGGCCGCGATCTGGGCAAGCACGGTCGCCGTATCGGTCCGATAAGCCTCGAACCGCGTTTGGTTGGTTGCGACGATTTTCCGCGCCTCATGGCCGGTCATGCCGGCGAGGATGGCCACGCCCGCGCTGCTGACACCGAGCGGCCGCCGGGCGCCGACCTCGATCGAGAGCACCTGGATCGGATAGGACCCGATCCGGCGGTCGACACACAGCGTGTCACTGCCGGTCCGCAGCGTCAGAAACAGCATGTCGCCCACGCGTCGCGAGGTCTGCGCGAGGATGTCGCCTGCAACCGCAAGCAGCGGCGAGCGCGATGTTCGGGCCAGCGCCAGCTCCCCGACCTGTCGACCGATCGCGTAGCGCCGGGTCTTTTCGTGCCACTCGACGACGCCTTCCTCGACGAGCGCATGGACGATCCGATGAACCGTCGGTCGGGTCAGCCCCGTCGCCTGCACGACTTCGGCCAGCGGCAGTCCGATCTCTCGGCCCGCCGCCAGAATGCGCAGCACGGCCAGGGCGCGCCGGATCGCCTGCGCGCCCTGTCTGGGCGCCGCTCCACTCATATCCATGTCGCCCATGTCGGCCTGCCCTCTGTCCATGATGTGGACAGAAACCGCATAATTCGGTCGCCACGTAAAGCCTCAGGGCGAATAGTCGCGTGCAATCGAGGGTGCCATGCGCGCCTTCGCATGGCCTGGGGGGATACGGATGAGATTCTTCGCTCTAGCGGCGGCCGCTATCGCGACGCTGCTTGCCGGCGCGGCGTCGGCCGAACCGTGGCCGGCACGCAACGTTCGGCTGATCGTGCCGTACCCGCCCGGCGGCAATGTCGACAGCGCCGCGCGCATCGTCGCCGACAAGCTGCAGGAGCGGCTCGGCCAGCCATTCATCATCGACAACAAGCCGGGGGCCGGCGGGCTGATCGCGGGCGAGATGTTCGCGAAATCGGCCAATGACGGCTATACGCTGTTCGTCGGCGCCAACGGGCCGGTGCTGTTCGCGCCGGAGGTCAACAAGCGCGATGCCTATCGCTGGCAGCGTGACTTTCTTCCCATCACGTCGATTTCGATGACGCCGCTGGTGCTCGAGGTCCATCCGTCGGTGCAGGCCCGGTCGGCCAAGGAGTTCTTCGATCTGGCGCGCCGCGAGCCGGGCAAGCTGACCATGGCATCGCCCGGACCCGGCACGACCAACCATCTTCTCAGCGAGCTCGCGCAGTCCTCGCTCGGCCTGCAATGGGTCACCGTGCACTACCGCGGCAACGCACCGGCGACCAACGACCTGATCGGGGGACAGGTGCAGTTCGCCTTCGATCAGATTTCGGTCGGCTTGCCCTACATCAAGAACGGAAACGTCCGCGCGCTCGCGGTGACCAGCGCGCATCGCGTTCCGTCGCTGCCCGATGTGCCCACATTCGGCGAGCTGGGATTCAAGGATTTCGATGCACAGACCTTCACCGGCCTGTTTGCGCCCGCGGGCACGCCAAGCGAGATCGTGGACAAGCTGCACGATGCGATGGCGGCGGTTCTGAAAGACCCGTCGGTCGTGGACAAGTTCGACAAGCTCGGCGCCGAGGCGGTCGCGATGACGCCTTCGGAGTTCACGGCCTATCTGGCGCGGGAGGATGCGAAGTGGATTCCGGTGGTGCGGAAGGCCAACATCAAGGCCGAGTGAGCGACTGACGAGCCGCGGCGCCCGACCCCGAAGTCGACCGATTGAGCGGGCAGGGCAACCAACGAGAGGGAATGAGCATCATGACGGCCCAAGGGCGGCGCAGGAGCATCCACATCGGCGGCTTCAGGCACGGAAATCCGATTCCCAACGCCTGCCGCATCGGCGGTCTCGTGATGTCCGGCGTCATCCTTGGCCGCAATCCGGGAGATGGGAGCATGCCGGAAAGCCTGGAGGTGCAGTGTGCGAACGTGTTCGCCCACATGCAGGCGACGGTGGAAGCGGCCGGCGGGTCCACCGACGACATCATCAAAGTGACGGTCTGGCTCCAGGACCGCGCCCAGCGCGGTCCGCTCAATGTCGAGTGGCTGAAAATGTTTCCCGACGAGCATTCGCGTCCGGCGCGTCATTCGATGCAGATGGACATGGCAGGCGGCGCGCTGGTGCAGTGCGATTTCACCGCCGTGATCGACGAGAGGGAATGATCCGTGCCGACTTATCTTCCGTTCAACCCGGACCCGCGACGGCCGTCGAAGCCGCCACCGCCGCAAACCGTCGACAGCCAGCTCCACGTGCTCGGTCCGCTGGAGAAATATCCGGTCCGGCCCGGCGCTGCCTATCAGATGCCGAGTGCGACCTGGGACGCCGCGCGTCGCATGCACAGGGCGCTCGGCATCGAGCGCGGCATCATCGTGCAGACCACGACCTATGGCGCCGATCATGCCGTCGTGCTCGACGCCCTCGCCGCCATGGGGACGAACTATCGCGGCTGCGCCAATGCGCTGGTGTTCGCCGAGGCGAGCGATGCCTATCTCGCCAAGCTGCATGATGCGGGCGTGCGCGGCGCGCGCTTCTCGTTTCGCCAGGAGCTCGGCGCGGTGCTGTCGGACCGGGATTTTGCGCGCGCGATCGCCCGGATCCGCGAGCTCGGCTGGTATGTGAAGATCCAGCCGGAGAAGGACGGCATCAGATCGAGCGTCGAGAAATATCAGTCGCTGGACGTGCCGGTGCTGATCGACCACATGGCGCGGCCGGACCCGGCCCGGGGCAACGAGGATCCGAACCTGAAGATAATGTTGGAGCTTCTGACCAAAGGCAATTTCTGGGTCATGCTCTCGCTCGGCGAGAAGACGTCGAAGGCGGGCCCGCCCTGGAACGACGTCGTTCCGGTCGCGCGGGCCTACATCGAGGCGGCACCCGATCGCTGCGTCTGGGCCAGCGATTGGCCGCATCCGGTCTCGGTCGTCGAGCCGCCCAATGATGCCGACCTGCTGGAGCTGATGTACCGCTACGCGCCCAACCAGGCGACGCTGGAGAAAATCCTCGTTCACAATCCCGCGAAGCTGTTCGGATTCGAGAGCGATTAGAGCGTTTTCGAGCGAAGTGGCTACCGGTTCGCGTGAAGAAAACGCGTCAAAACAAAGAAGCTAGAGCTTCCGTTCCGATTCCATCGGAACGGATAAAGCTTTAGCAGTTGGGGCGGCTTGCCGAACCGGACTTCTCGCCAACGCCATCAGGCCAGCGCCGGCGCGCCCCAGGCAATGCCGGCATCCGCTTCGGGATCATCGGAACCGCGCGACGGTGTGAGACGAGGCCGGGTCTGCGGCTCGCGCCGGCGGCTGATGCGCGAGATGGTGTAGCCGTGCGCACGGCGAAGCGCGTGCATGGCGAGGCGCGCGAGCCGCATCGCCAGGCGGAAGGCTGCGACGAAGAAATCCCGGCCCGCGGCGAGCCGGATCGCGAGCGCGATCTCGAGATACATCAGCGTGTCGCCGGCGAACAGGATCGCAATGTCGATCGGCAACGTCTGCACGAACGCCATCACGAGCACGGCGATCACGACGAACTCGATCGCCTTGCGCAAGGTCAGACGGTCGAGAAAGGCGGCGAACTGCACGACCAGGACGTCCCACAGCATGTCGCCGAGCGCGAGCGGCATTTCATAAGTCCACTTCCGCCACCAGTCTTTCATTGAACCGCGCGCCATTTTCAGTGCCGCACCACCAGCACCGAGCACTTGGCGTAGCGCACGACATGGCCGGCATTGGAGCCGAGGAAATAGGTCCGCATCGCCGGCCGGTGCGAGGTCATCACGATCAGGTCGGCCTTGACGGCAGCGGCCTCCTCGAGGATCTCGTGGTAGATGCCACCCTGGCGCACCACGGTCGAGATTCTGGATTGCTCGATGCCGGACTCGCGGGCGACGATGGCGAGCGCTTCCTCCGATGTCTGGCGCTGCTGCTCGTCGAAATCCGCAGGCACGTATTCGGCGAGCATCACCGGCGTCATCGGCAGCACGTTCAACAGCCGCACCGTACCCTTCCAGGTCTCTGACAAGGTCGCCGCGGTCGCGATCGCCGGCTTGGCCAGATCGGTATCGGCCAGATCGATCGGCACGAGAATGGAGTTGAACATCTGCGCCTCCTCTCACCCGTGAGATCAGCAGAATCGATCTTAGTCGCTCGAAGTCTGCTTCAACAGTTTCGGACTGACAAAGAGAACCAGCCTGCCGCGGCGGAATGCCACGTCGGTCCAGTCGTCGACCGCGAAATCGAACATCACGAGCCCCGATGTCGGCAAGTTCTCGGCGAGCGCCTGCCTGCCCGCTGCTGCGCCGCCGCCGGTCAGCCCCAGCGCCAATTCATGCATGCCGGGATTGTGTCCGACCAGCATGATCCGCTCGGCCTCGTCGGCGGTGTGTACGGCTTCCAGGAGTCGGCCCGGATCGGCGCCATAGAGCGCCGGCAAGAACTCGACCTGCGGCGGTGAAACGATATCCTTCATCGCCTCCCAGGCGATTTCCCAGGTCTGCCTGGCCCGCACCGCGGGCGAGACCAGCACGATGTCGGCAAAGGGCGGATGCCGGGCGAGCCAGCCGCCGATCTCGGCCGCATCGCTGCGGCCGCGCTCGTCGAGGCGTCGGTCCTGATCGCGGCCCGATGGCGCCTCGTGCTCGGTCTTGGCGTGGCGCAGCAGCATCAAACGGCGCATGGGCACGGTCTCGATTCGTCTCGCCTTGAATAGTCTACAGACGCATCCTTAGGACAAGGTGACAAAGCGGGAAAGGGTCCCTAAGAAAACGGCATGAGCGAGACTTCCACAAGCGCTACCAACCGACGCAGTGCGGCAAGCCAGCCGGATCACGCACGGCTCAATTTCGATCTCGACGTCGACGTCTGCGTGGTCGGCGGCGGGTTGGCGGGCCTGACGGTCGCGCTGGAGGCGGCGCGGCTCGGCGCCGGGGTCGCCGTGCTGGAAGGACGGCAGATCGGCTGGAACGCATCGGGCCATCATCTCGGCACCGTGCTGCCCGGCTATGGCCTGCCGGTCGGCGAGGTGATCGAGCGCATCGGCCTGCAGGACACCCGCGAAGTATGGTCGCTGTCCCGGCAGGGCATGGAGTTCATCCGCTCCATCGCCACCGAGGAGAACATGCCGGGCATCTCCTTGAGCGAAGGTGCGCTCGAGGTTTCCAATGTCGATGCCGGTGATGGGCTCGTCCGCCGCCTGCAGATGCTGAACGAGGATTTCGGCACCGACGCCGAAGCCTGGCAGGTCGATCGCGTGCGCGGCGAGCTCAAGACCGATCGCTATTTCCAGGGCATCCACTATCCGAAGGCGTTCCAGATCGACGGCCGTAGCTACGTTCACGGCCTGGCGTCGCTGGCGCTCCGCTCGGGCGCGCGGATCTTCGAGGATACGCCGGTCGTCGGCATCGATTCGTCCGGCATCCGCAAGCGCATCGTGACTCCGTCGGCGCGGCTGCGCGCCACGCACATCGTGCTGGCCGGCAACGTCCATCTCGGCGCGCCGTTGAAGCGGCTGTCGGATACGCTGCTGCCGGTCTGGCGCTACGCCGGTCTCACCGAGCCGCTGGGGGGGCGGCTGGCGGCGTCGATCGCGTTCCGCGGATCGGTGATCGACAGCGAGGGCATCGATCATTTCCGCATCGTCGATGGCGACCGCCTGCTATGGGCCAGTCCCGAGACCACCTGGGCGGGCCAGCCCAGGCGCTTTGCCGGCGCTGTCGCGCGGCGGATCCGCACCGTCTTTCCGGAGCTCGGCCGGATCGCGATCGCGGAGACCTTTGGCGGCGCCATCGGCCAGACCGTGCACGGCATGCCGCAGGTCGGCCAATTGCGCAAAGGCCTGTGGGTGGCGAGCGGCTTCGGTCGGCAGGGCCTGAACACCTCGGCGATGGCCGGACAGTTGATCGCCCGCGCCATGCTGTGGGGCGATGATCGCTGGAAACTGTTCTCGCCGTTCGAGCTGGTCTGGGCCGGTGGGGTGACGGGACGGGTAGCGGGCTACTTCGTCGGGCTGTGGTCGCGCGGCAGCTCGGCCGCGGCCGGCGCGCTGGCGCGGCATCGCGAACGCGTGCTGGTCCAGGACCGCCTGCGCGAGGTTCGGCTCGCCGAGGCCAACCGCCAGGCCGCGATCCGGCCGCAGCCGCGCCGGCCGCCGCCGGCCGGGGCGCCCCGGGGAAACCCGCCGCAGGGCCGTCCGCGGCCAATTCGGCCGCCGTCCCCGCTGCCAACGTCCGAGCCGCGCGTTCCCGCCGATCGCGGGGAAGGCGAAGGGATCTAGCCTCGCAACATTGTGAGAGATTTCCGTTTCGGGCCGTGTAACTTCAGCGATCAGCATAGCGTATCTGGAGGCGAAAACGCCATTGTCGCCGCAGGGAGAGCCCCATGATCGACCGCCGGATCCTGCTTGTCTCCGTCGCCAGCCTGCTCGGGCTCGCCGCCTTGCGCTGGCTCAGGGTTTCGCCGGTGACAGCCGCCGAGAAGTTCGAGATCGAGAAGAGCGACGCCGATTGGCGCGCGCAATTGACGCCCGAGCAGTATGACATCCTGCGCCGGCAGGGCACGGAGCGGCCCTGGACCAGCGCGCTGCTCAAGGAGCACCGCAAGGGCATCTTCGCCTGCGCCGGTTGCGACCTGCCGCTGTTTGCGTCCGAGACCAAATTCGAGAGCGGCACCGGCTGGCCGAGCTTCTTCAAGCCGCTCGACAACGCCGTAGGCGAGACCCAGGATCGTACCTTCGGCATGGTGCGCACCGAGGTGCATTGCCGCCGCTGCGGCGGCCATCTCGGCCACGTCTTCGACGACGGTCCGAAGCCCACCGGGCTGCGCTATTGCATGGACGGGGTGGCGCTGGTGTTTCACCCGGCGGCCCCGTCGGCAACCTGACGACCTGGCGCCTGTCGCCCGGCAATTGTTGCCCGCCCGGCAAATGTGCCCCGGTCTCCAGCCGGGGCATTGTCATTCAAGTCATTGAAATAGCGCCAGTTCCCATCCTGGCATGCCGCTTGCGAGGTGTCTTCGCGAGTTGCGGTCCCACATGCCCCGTCGGCCGGGCCGCTGTATCGAATGTGGAGACAAGTTCATGGGTATCTTCGACGCGCTTACGACCGCGGTGGGTGGTCTCGGGGCGCAATCCTTCGCGCTGCAGAACATCTCGGGCAACATCGCGAACGCTTCGACCATCGGCTACAAGGGTATCGGCACCACGTTCGAAGACCTGATCCCCGACTCCACGACGCCGAACAAGCAGGTGGCCGGCGGCGTGACCGCGCTGGCCCAGCAGACGATCAGCTCCCAGGGCACCGTTTCGACCACCACCGTCGCCACCAACATGGCGATCAACGGTGACGGCTTCTTCTCGGTGCAGAAGCCGACCTCGATCACCGATAACGTCCCGGTGTTCAGCGGCGTGACCGACTACACGCGGCGCGGCGATTTCCAGGTCAACGCCAACGGCAACCTCGTCAACGGCGCCGGCTACTACCTGATGGGCGTCACGGTCGACGCCAAGACCGGCAACCCGACCGGTAACGTGCCGCAGGTGCTGCAATTCCAGAACAACTTCATTCCGGCGCAGGCGACCACCGCGGT
This sequence comes from Bradyrhizobium sp., assembly GCF_019242285.1. Taxonomy (GTDB): domain Bacteria; phylum Pseudomonadota; class Alphaproteobacteria; order Rhizobiales; family Xanthobacteraceae; genus Bradyrhizobium. The sequence goes on along the minus strand of NZ_JAFAVV010000743.1, from coordinate 11,367 downwards.
GACCTATGCCGCCAACCTGCCGACCCAGCCGAAGACCCCGGCCAGCTCCACGTCGACCGCCGGCACGATCACGGCCGAAGGCGGTCTCAATCCCTCCGACTTCGCCACCAATCCGCTGCCGATCGGCTCGGCGGCGCCGCCCGTCGACGCCACCATCACCGGCACCGCCGTCAACAACCAGATGTCGCCGCCGGTCGCGATCACGACCTCCACGGCCCTGTCGGGCACATCGCCGAGCGACTCGCTGGCCGCGGGATTCGCCGCGGGCGACAGCATCACGGTCGACGGCACGACCATCAGCTTCGTCGCGTCCGGCGCCAGCGGCAGCAACCAGCTCAACATCACCGACAATGTCGGCGCGCTGCTCAACAAGATTTCGGCGATCACGGGCGCGACCGCCACCGTCTCGGGGAGCGGCCAGATCACCCTGCATACCGGCACTGCGCAGAACCTGACGATCAGCGCCGGCACGTCGAACGCGACGACAGCCCTTCACGGGCTCGGTTTCGCCACGGTGCCGATCACGCAGTCGCGCGCCCCCGGCACCAATGTCGGCACCGGCATCGTGACGGGCAACGACCTGCAGACCTTCACCAACGAATCCATCTCCGGCGGCGCGGTGACGGCCTACAACGCCGCGGGCACCCCGGTGAACCTGCAATTGCGCTGGGCCAAGACCGACAGTGCCTCGCTTGGCTCGGGCCACACCGACACCTGGAACCTGTTCTACCAGACCTCGACCACGGCGACCGGCACCCAGGCGGCCTGGATCAACACCGGCACCAATTTCACCTTCAACGCCAACGGCGCGCTGGTGTCGCCGTCCAGCTCGTCGATCACCGTCCCCTCCGTCACCGTCGACGGGCAGGGACTCGGCAATCTCTCGGTCAACATCTCCTCCGGCGCGCTGACGCAATTCGCAAGCTCCGGCGGCTCCGCCACCATCAATACGATCACTCAGAACGGCTTTGCCGCCGGCCAGCTCCAATCGGTCGCCATCAGCAACAACGGCCTCGTGATCGGTACGTTCTCCAACGGCCAGAACATCGATCTCGCCCAGGTCACGCTGTCGCACTTCAACGGCACCAACTACCTCAAGGCGCTGGACGGCGGTGCCTACCAGGTCACCGACCTGTCCGGGCCCGCGATCATCGGCGCCTCCGGCACGATCGCCGGCTCGTCGCTGGAAAGCTCGAACACCGACATCGCCGACGAGTTCACCAAGCTGATCGTCACCCAGCAGGCCTATTCGGCGAACACCAAGGTGATCACCACGGCCAACAACATGGTTCAGGACCTGCTCAACGTGCTGCGCTGAGGCGCAGCACGAGGCAGGCGAGTAAAGGTGGGCAATTGAGATGGGTTTGAGTTCGGCCCTTGCCGCTGCAATGTCGGGTCTGCGCGCCAACCAGGCGGCGCTGTCGATCATCTCGTCGAACATCGCCAACGCGCAGACACCGGGTTACGTCACCCAGAACCCCAATCAGATCGAGGTTTCGAGCGGCACCTATGGTGCGACGGTCGACGTCACCGGCGTCAACCGCCAGCTCGATCTGTTCGTGCAGAACCAGTTGCGCACGGAGACCTCGGGCGGCGCCTATGCCGACCAGATCTCGAACATCCTGGGCCAGCTTCAGAGCGTCTACGGCACGCCGGGCGGCGACGGCACGCTCGAGAGCGCGCTCAACAATTTCACCACCGCGCTGCAATCCTTGTCCAACAGCCCGAGCGACTCGTCGGCGCAGAGCGTCGCGCTGTCGTCGGCGCAGGCGCTGGCCTCTCAGCTCAACTCGACCACGCAGGGCATCCAGTCCTTGCGCACCAATGTCGATCAGGACATCGGCAATTCGGCGGCGCAGGCCAACACCGACATGCAGCAGATCGCGAGCATCAACAGCCGCCTGCAGGGCATGAGCGCGACCGATCCGCAGGCCGCGACCCTGATGGATCAGCGCGACAATGCCATCAACGACCTGTCGAAGCTCGCCGACATCCGCGTGGTCCCGGATTCCTCGAACCAGGTCAGCATCTTCACCAATTCGGGCATCCAGCTCGTCGGCCAGGGCCTCGCCTCGCAATTCATCTACACCTCGCAGGGCGCACTCAGCGCAACCGAGCAGTACAATACCAATCCCTCGCTGTCCGGCGTCGGCGCGCTCGATATCAAGCTGCCCAACGGCGCCTCGATCGACGCGGTCGCCAACAAGGTGCTGAGCTCGGGCCAGATCGCCGCCGACATCAAGTTGCGCGACCAGACCCTGGTCCAGGCGCAGAACCAGGTCGACCAGCTCGCCGCGACGATGGCGTCGTCATTGTCCGATGTCACGACCGCGGGCACCGCGGTCACAGGGCCGCCCGCCGGCTTCAGCGTCAATACGTCGGCGGTGCAGCCCGGCAACACGATCAACCTGACCTATACCGACTCCTCGAACGTCCAGCACCAGATATCGGTCGTCAACGTCACCGATCCGGCCGCGCTGCCGCTGCAGAACGGCATCAATGCCAATCCGCTGCTGGTCGGTGTCAATCTCTCGCTCGGCATGGCCTCGGCCGTCTCCCAGCTCAACGCGGCGCTCGGCAGCCGCGGTCTGTCGTTCTCCGGCTCCGGCTCGACCTTGACCGTGCAGGGCTCGGGCCAGGCGACGATGAACGCGGCCTCGACCACGACCACCGTGACCTCGCTCGCCAGCGGGCAGGCGCAATTGCCGCTGTTCACCGACGGCGGCTCGCTCTACACGGGGCAGTACACCGCGACCGGCTCGCAGATGACCGGGCTCGCCGGACGCATCACCGTCAACTCGGCGGTGCTCGCGAATCCGTCGGCGCTCAGCGTCTACAGCACCTCGCCGGCCACCGCCGCCGGCGACAACACACGCTCCAGCTTCCTGTTCTCGCAGCTCACCACCGCGAAGTTCAGCTATTCGCCGTCGACCGGGCTCGGCTCGGCCGCGCAGCCCTTCAAGGGCACGGTCACCGACTATCTGCAGCAGTTCGTCAGCCAGCAGAGCAATGCCTCGACGCTGGCAACGCAGCTCCAGCAGGGCCAGAGCGTGGTGGTCTCGACGCTGCAGCAGAAGTTCAACTCGACCTCGGCGGTCAACATCGACACCGAGATGTCGAACCTCATCCAGGTGCAGAACACCTATGCAGCCAATGCGCACCTGATGTCGGTCGTTCAAAGCATGATGCAGACCCTGTTGCAGGCACAAGTGTAAGGCGCTCAACATGTCGATCAGCAGTATCAACTACGCTTCGTCTCTGCTCGGTCAGTCCGTGCGGAACATCCAGGATCAGCTCACCAACCTCTCGACCCAGCTCTCGAGCGGCGTCAAGTCGACCAACTACGCCGGCATGGGCGTCAACGAGGGTTTCGCGATCGCAGCGCGGGCGCAGCTTGCGAACATGTCGGCGTTCGGCACCACGATGACCAACGTCAACACCATCATCTCCGCGGTCAATACCGGCCTGCAGACGATGTCCGAGATCGGCGGCAGCGTGCAGAGCGAGGCGGCGGCGACGCCGCAGAATCTGACGAGTGGCGGGCAGACGATCGGCCAGCAGAATGCGCTGTCCCAGCTTTCCGCGATGGTCGGCATCCTCAATACCCAGGTCGGCAGCCGCTATGTCTTCTCGGGCACCGCCATCAACATCCAGGCCGTCGCCTCCGCCGACACCATCCTGAACGGCACCGGCACCCAGGCCGGCCTGAAGCAGGTGATCGCCGAGCGCCAGCAGGCCGATCTCGGCAGCAACGGCATGGGCCGGCTGGTCGTCACCCCGCCGGGAACGGGGACACCTCCGACATCGACGACCGCGACCAGTGTCGCCGAGGACGTCGCGGGCTCGCCCTTCGGACTGAAGCTGAACGCCGTGTCGTCGTCGCTGACCAATGCCACGGTGACCGGCCCCTCCGGCTCGCCGGTCGGGATCACGGTCGATTTCGCCGGCGGCAATCCCAATCCGGGCGACCAGATCACCCTCAGCTTCAACGAGCCGGACGGCACGACCGGCTCCTTCACGCTGACCGCGACCAGCCAGTCGCCGCCGCCGGCGGGCGGCTTCACCATCGGCGCCACACCCGCGGCGACCGCGTCGAACTTCAACACGACGCTCACCTCGTCGATCTCGACCCTCGCCAATACGTCGCTGGTGGCGGCGTCCGCGGTCGAGGCGGGGGACAATTTTTTCAACACCGACGGCACGGCCACCGGGCTTGCGGGCAACAACCAGGCAGTGCCGGCGGCGCCGATCTCCGGGGCGACCGCGCTGTCGGGCACGGCAGGCAGCGACTCGCTCTCCGCCGGCTTTGCACCCGGAAACACCATCACGGTCGACGGCACCACGATCACCTTCATCACTTCGGGCGCCACCGGCAACCAGCTCAACGTGACCGACAGCGTGCAGACGCTGCTCAACAAGATCGACCAGATCACCGGCACGTCGACGCCGTCGACCATCCATGGCGGTGCGATCACGCTGCACACCGATGATGCCTCGACCTTCTCGATCACGAGCAACAACGTGACCGCCTTCGCCGCGCTCGGCTTCAGCGGCACGGTGACCGCGGCACAGCCGCCGCTGCGGGTCTCAGGCTCGCCGCTCGGCTCTGCCGTCAGCCTGGTGAACGGATCCGCCACTACGGTTGGCTGGTACACGGGCAATTCCGGGCCCGGGCCGGCCCGCGACACCTCGACGGCGCGGATCGATTCCGCGCAGACGGTGGATTTCGGCGCACAGGCCAACGAGCAGGCCATCCGTCAGCAGCTTCAGAACGTCGCGGTGTACGCCGCGGTCACGGCATCGCCGACCAACACCAACTCGCCCGCAATGGTTTCGGCGCTGAGCCAGCGCATCGCGGCCGGCCTGACGCCGCAGCCGGGCCAGCAGACCATCCAGGACATGCAGACCGATTTCGCCAACGCGCAGACCACGATCAAGAACGTCACGGCGCAACAGACCCAGGCCCACACCGCGCTGCAGAACCTGGTCGCCGATACCGAGGGCATCTCGCAGGACCAGGTGGCCAGTGAGATCCTGCAGCTCCAGAACAACCTGTCGGCGTCCTATCAGACCACGGCGATGCTCGCCCAGCTCACCCTGACCAAGTACCTTTGACGAGCGGCGGAACCCGGCCGTTAGGCATTCATTAACCACGCCTCTTTAGGCTTTGGTCAGAAATGAGGGCGTCGTCTGGCGCTCCGGAGGCAAATATGACCGACCGCATCGAGCTCGTGATCGCCACGCCCTGTTTCGGCGGACAGGTGTCGAGCATCTACGTCTCCTCGATTTTCGCACTGCAGACCGCGCTGCAGACCATGTCCAATGTCGGCCTGACCGTGCAGTTGCGTGACGGCGACGCCCTGATCACGCGGGCGCGGGCGAATCTCGTGACCCTGTTTCTCAACAATCCCTCGACAACCCACCTCCTGTTCGTCGATGCCGACATCGGCTTCACGCCCGATCAGGTGTTCCGCCTGATCGAATCGGGCGCCGATGTCGTGGCGGGCGTCTACCCGATCAAGCGCGTCAACTGGAGCAAGGCGCGGTGCGGGATGGAGGCCGGCCGGCCGGATCTCGGTGCCGCCGCGCTCGATTACGTGCTGGAGGTCAACGATCCCGACCATGTCGCGGTCGTCAACGGTTTCACCCGGGTGCGCTACGCCGGCACCGGCTTTCTGATGATCCGCCGCCACGTGCTCGAGCGGATGTGCGCGCACCCCGACTACGCGTCGCTGCGGTTCGCCCGCGAGCATTCCCATGATGCGCTGGCCGGCAGCCCGAATCGTTTTGCCCTGTTCGAATGCATGATCGATCCGGCGACGGGCACCTATCTCAGCGAGGACTTCGCCTTCTGCAAGCGTTGGACCGACATTGGCGGCGAGATCTGGGCCGATCTCGAGAGCCGGCTCGACCATGTCGGGCCGTCAGTGTTCCGTGGCGATGTCGCCTCGCAGTTCGTGGCGGCGCCGGGTGCGCGGGACGCGGCTTGATATCGAGACGGTGCGGATGAAGCGTGCGGCGCCTGAGTTGCGGATCACCGATGCGGCGGGCTTCGAGCCGGCTCGGCACACGTCCGGACTGTCCGAACTGTTCATGCCGCTCGAGCATCTCCTGGTGCGCGGCGGCGATCCCCGGCTGACGCTCGATCGCGCTTGCGGCCTCAACGACTACGGCTGCGGACCGGCGCCTGCGCCGGAGACTCTGTGCCTTTCATCAAGCACCGCCTCGCCGATCTCCGAGCGGGCCTATCAACGCGCAGGCCTGGCGCGCGAGGAGCTGATACGTTCGGCTCTCGCGCTGGGGCTGGAGGAAGCATTCGATGCGCGCATCGAGGCGATGCGCGACGAGCTGCGCGGCCATCTCGGGCTTTCCGGCGACGAGGCGGATGTGGTCTTTTCGCCGTCCGGCACCGACTCGCAGCTTCATGCGCTTGCGCTTGCGCAAGGCGCGCTGGGTCCGAGACGGACCAGCATCGTCGTCGGCGCCGATCAGACCGGCAGCGGCACGGCGTTCACCGCGCGTGGCCGCCATTTCAGCGCCAAGACCGCGGGCGGACGTGCCGTGGTCAGGGATACGCCCATCGCGGGGCTGGCCGCCGACAGCGTGATGCCGCCGCTCCTGGCGACCGGGCCGGAGATCAGGCCGAACCCGGATATCGATGCGGCGGTGCTGGCGGCCGTCGAGACCGCCATCGCCAGCGGCTCGGGCGTGCTGCTGCAGATCATGGACTCGTCCAAGCTCGGCTGGCATGCGCCCGGCGAAGCCTGCCTCGAGGAGATCGCCAGACGCTGGCCCGACAAGGTCCAGGTCATGGTCGATGCCTGTCAGATGCGTCTCGGCCGTCGTCGGCTCCGCACCCATCTCGAACGCGGCCACATGGTGCTGATCACCGGCTCGAAGTTCTTCGGCGGTCCTGCGTTCAGCGGGGCGCTGCTGGTGCCGGCAAGGCTGTCGCGCCGGCTCGATCCCGGGCGGCGGATCGCCGCCGGGCTCGCCGATTATGCCGGCCGCAGCGATTGGCCGAAGGCGTGGAGCGCGCTGCGCGCGCAATTCGAAAGCCGGCCGAATTTCGGTCAGTGGCTGCGCTGGGAAGCCGCGCTCAGCGAGATCGCCGCCTATCATCAGGTGCCGCAGAGCTTTCGCGCGCTGGCGCTCCGCGAGCTGGGACGGGCGATCGAGGGCTTGATCGCGTTGTCGCCGTCGCTGTCACCCGTCGCGCGCGGCCCCGCGCCGAATGACGACGAGGAGTTCGCCGAGGCAACCATCTTTCCGTTCCTGGTCTGGCGCGACGGCGTCCCGCTTTCGGCGGAGGATTGTCGGCTGCTGTACCGCGCCCTGAGACTCGATCTTGGCGAGACCGTCGCGGGCGACATGGCCGATCGCGAAATCATTTCCCGGCGTTGCCTGCTCGGCCAGCCCGTGCGCATCGACAACGGAGGGGGACGGCCCACCGCGGCGCTGCGGCTTTGTCTCGGTGCGCGTGTCGTGACCGAGAGTTGGTCCTCGATCCCCGGTATTGCTCGGCAGAATCTGGAGCGCGAGATCGATCGCATCGCGATCGCGATCGCGAAAATCGAGCTGCTGGCCGCTCGCTCGGACCGGCTGGAATCGTCGGAGTAGCATGATGGAATTGAAATCCCTCGACGTCTCGGAGGCGGTGTGCGCCGATCGCATGGGAATGGCGAAGCTTGCGAAGATGGCATTCGACGGCAAAAACCTGCGCCCGCTCTGGGCGGAGCTGATCGCCAAGCTCCTGGACGGCAGCATCGAGGCGGGCGAGGCCATCGACCTGTCGCTGATCGCACAGTTGCTCGGCGACAAGCAGGCCGGCCTCTCCATCCAGCACGAGATCCTGCGGGAGCACCGGCTGTTCCGGCCGCCCTGTATCTCGGATCGGCCCAGGCTTCGCGTGCTCGCGCTGGCGGCGGCCACCGACATGGGCAGCAACACGCCGATCGAATTTCTGCTGGAGCACTCCGGCATCGAGCTGATGGTCCTCTATGTCACCGGCGAGGCCGAACTGCCCGAGTCGCTGCCCGCGCACGACGTCGCCATCGTGATCGCCTCCGACTCCGAGGACTGCCGTGACGCGCTCGCCAAGATCGATGCGGTTGCGGCGCGCTGGCCGCGGCCGCTGCTCAACCCGCCCAAGCTCGTCTGCAATCTCGACCGCGACAAGCTGCACCGGCTGCTCGCAGGCATCGAGGGGCTGACGATTCCGGCCACGATCGGCGCGACGCGCGAGCAGTTGTCGCAGGTCCCGGCTTCAGCCGCGGCACCGTTGGAAATCGACGCCGGGCTCCGTTTTCCCTTGATCGTCCGGCCGCGCGGATCGCATGCCGGCGTCGGGCTTGCGAAGATCGATGACGGTGCGGCGATGCACGTCTATCTCGGGGAACGCGCGGAGCGGGAGTTCTTCGTCTCCCGGTTCGTCAACTATGCCAGCGAGGACGGACGGTTCCGCAAATATCGCGTCGTGATCGTCGGCGGAACGCCCTATGCCTGCCACATGGCCGTCGCCGACCGCTGGGACATCTGGTACCTCAACGCCGGCATGAACCACAGCGCGGAGAAGCGCCTCGAGGAGGAGACGTTCATGCGCACCTTCGATATCGGCTTCGGTCGGCGGCACCGCAGCGCGCTCGCCGAGATCGCCGAGCGCATCGGCCTCGACTACTTCATCATCGATTGCGCCGAGACCAAAGAGGGCACGCTCCTGATCTTCGAGGCCGACAACACCGCCGTCGTTCACAACATGGATCCGCCCGACGTCTTTCCGTACAAGGGGCCGCAGATGCGCATGATATTCGAGGCGTTTGCCGCGATGCTGGAGCGCCGGGCCGCGCATGCACGGGAGCAGGCGGCGTGACCGGGTCTTCCAGCGAATCCCCGGCGCAGGAGGGATCGGAGACCTCGCTCGACCCGAAGGACTGGGACGAACTCCGTCTACTTGGTCATCGCATGCTGGATGACATGATCGACCACATCGCCACCATCCGGGAACGTCCGGTCTGGCAACCGATCCCGGACGTCGCGCGCGCCCAGTTCCGCGAGGCGCTGCCGCGAAAGTCCTCCGGGCTCGGCGAGGTCTACCGCACCTTCACCGATTTCATCGCGCCCTATGCAACCGGCAACACCCATCCGGGCTTCATGGGCTGGGTGCATGGCGGCGGCTCGGTGGTCGGCATGCTGGCGGAGATGCTCGCGGCCGGGTTGAACGCCAATCTCGGTGGCCGCGATCATGTTCCGATCGAGGTCGAGCGGCAGATCGTCGAATGGACCCGCGAGATGTTCGGCTTCCCGACCGGCGCGAGCGGCATCTTCGTCACCGGCACGTCGATGGCCAATCTCCTGGCAGTGCTGGTGGCGCGGACTTGCGCCCTCGGAAAGCCGTCGCGACGAAATGGCCTCGGCAAGGCGGGAGCGTTGCTGACCGCCTACACCTCGAAGGCCGCACATGGCTGCATCAGCAAGGCCATGGATATCGCCGGCTTCGGCAGCGACGCCTTGCGTTCTGTTGCAGTTGATCAGGCTCATCGCATCGACGTGGCGGCGCTGCGCGCGCAGATCCGGCGCGATCGTGACACAGGGCTGAGCCCGTTCCTGGTGGTGGCGTCCGCCGGCACGGTCGATGTCGGCGCGATCGACGACTTGGTCGCGCTCGGCGCGCTCTGCCGCGAGGAGAAGCTCTGGTTCCATATCGATGGCGCGTTCGGCGCGCTCGGCATTCTGTCCGACGAGGTCGCGCCGAAGCTCGTGGGGATCGAGACTGCCGATTCCATCGCTCTCGATTTTCACAAATGGGGGCAGGTGCCCTACGATGCGGGCTTCCTGCTGGTCCGCGATGGCGAGCGGCACCGCGATGCATTCGCGGCGCCGGCGGCCTATCTGCGGCGCGAGACGCGCGGGCTGGCGGCCGGCTCGCTCTGGCCCTGCGATCTCGGACCCGACCTGTCGCGCGGCTTTCGCGCGCTCAAGACCTGGTTCACGCTGAAAACCTACGGCACCGAGCGGCTCGGCGCCGTCATCAAGCAGTGCTGCGAGCTCGCGCGATATCTGGAAGGACGCATCACGGCCGAGCCGCGGCTGGAACTGCTGGCGCCGGTCAACCTGAACATCGTCTGCTTCCGCTACCGCAGCGGCGACGCCAACGAGGTCAATGGCGAGATCGTCATCAACCTGCAGGAATCAGGAATTGCAGCGCCGTCGGCGACCATGCTCGACGGCCAGCTCGCGATCCGGGCGGCCATCGTCAATCACCGCACCGGCATCGGCGACATCGACCGGCTGGTCGCGGCGGTTCTGGAATTCGGGGCGCGCCGGGCGGCAGAACGCCCGGTCGTGGAGGTCGAAGCGCCGCCGCTGGCGGTGTAGCGGCGTTCGCCTGGGACGGCGTCCCGGCGTCAGGCCGCCGAGCCGACACCGCGCTTGCGGCGAAGTTCCTCGGCCTGATCCAGCAACGTCTTTTCGTAGGCGACCAGCTTCTTGGTCTCCTTCAGCGCCAGATAGAGTTCGCCGGCCAGGATGTGAGTGTTGATGGCCTCGATCATGGGCCAGGTCGACGGCGCCGCGGTGACGATGTCGCGCACCAGGTTGAAATAGGTGCCGTGATTGGCCTGTCCGTCCGGCGAGATGTACATGAGCTGGACCGCGAGATAGATCAGCTTCGCCGGCGTGTCGGCGGTCTCGGGCGTCAGGATGTCCTTTTCGCGCAGGATCGGGATGTTGTCGCCGTCGATCAACAACCGCGCGCGCTGCTCGGTATTGGTGATCACGCACGAGCCGATGATGATCCGTTCATGCGGCTTCAGCTCGACTTTCAGGGACATGTTCGTTCTCCGTTGCCGCTGCTGACGCCGGCGATCGATCGAGGCCGGTGTACCCCGGATTTCGCTCCGTCACGGGCGCACCAGTTTGGCGCCTCCCCGCGCGTGCGGACCGATCCTTTCCGATCAAGGTTAATGTCCGGTTAACCGCGGTATTGCCGCGCGAATATGCAGTCGGATCAAGGGCGTCAACGGATGCCGCGACCGCCTTTGGAGATAGGGAGGTCCCGTTAGGGTGAACGGAAGGTCCCGCCGCGTCGAACCATTTTAGGCTTTTTTAGCCGTTTGGCCTCACCGTCACGAAGGTCGCCCGACCAAGAAGGTCGGGAGCTTAGTAACTGTTTTTCACACCAGAAAGGTATGAATAATGGCCAGTATCGTTCTCTCGGCCTCGGTCCGCCAGAATCTGCTCTCGCTGCAGTCGACCGCGTCGCTGCTCGCCACCACCCAGAATGACCTCGCCACCGGCAACAAGGTCAATACGGCCCTCGACAATCCCACCAACTTCTTCACCGCCCAGTCGCTCAACAACCGTGCCAGC
>NZ_JAFAVV010000656.1 GCF_019242285.1 Bradyrhizobium sp. | reverse complement strand
AACGACCTCTATCACGAGTTCATCGAATCCAAGGTCAACGCCGACCCGCATCATCCCGATCCGAACGTGAAATCGAAATGTGCGCTGGTGTACGGCCAGATGAACGAGCCGCCGGGCGCGCGTGCCCGTGTCGGCCTGAGCGGACTGGCGGTCGCCGAATATTTCCGCGACCAGGGCCAGGACGTGCTGTTCTTCGTCGACAACATCTTCCGCTTCACTCAGGCCGGCTCGGAAGTATCGGCGCTGCTCGGACGCATTCCCTCCGCAGTGGGTTATCAGCCGACGCTCGCCACCGATATGGGCGCGCTGCAGGAGCGCATCACCACCACGACCAAGGGCTCGATCACCTCGGTGCAGGCGATCTACGTGCCGGCCGACGACCTGACCGACCCGGCGCCGGCGACCTCCTTCGCGCATCTCGACGCCACCACGGTGCTGTCGCGTGCGATCTCCGAAAAGGGCATCTATCCTGCCGTCGATCCGCTCGACTCGACCTCGCGGATGCTGACGCCGCTGGTCGTCGGCGAAGAGCATTACACCACCGCGCGCATGGTCCAGCAGATCCTGCAGCGCTACAAGTCGCTGCAGGATATCATCGCCATTCTCGGCATGGACGAATTGTCCGAAGATGACAAGCTGACGGTGGCGCGCGCCCGCAAGATCGAGCGGTTCCTGTCTCAGCCGTTCCATGTCGCCGAAGTGTTTACCGGTTCGAAAGGCGAGTTCGTCGAGCTCGCCGACACCATCAAGGGTTTTCGCGGTCTGTGCGAAGGCAAGTACGACCATCTGCCAGAAGCCGCCTTCTACATGGTCGGCACCATCGAGCAGGCGGTCGAGAAGGGCAAGAAGCTCGCGGAAGCCGCTTAAGGAGCGAATGGGGCGTAGTGAGTAGCGACTAGGGAAAGGCGAGACGCCTTCAGCCTGCCGCCGCTCACGCTCAACTATTCGCTGTTCGCTATTCACGATTCGCTGGGTTCACCATGGCTACCTTCCACTTCGATCTCGTCTCGCCGGAAAAGCTCGCCTTCTCGGGTGAGGTGGACCAGGTCGACATTCCCGGCGTCGAGGGCGATTTCGGCGTGCTGGCCGGACACGCGCCGGTGGTCGCCGCGGTGCGGCCCGGCATCGTGACCGTCCGCGCCGACGGCACGCAGCAGAAGATCATCGTGCTCGGCGGGCTCGCCGAGGTTTCCGAGACGGGCCTGACGCTGCTCGCCGACGTCGCGACCTCGCTCGACGAGCTCGATCGCGTCAGGTTCGCCGAGCAGATTTCCGGCATGGAAGCCAAGCTCTCCGAGAAGGAAGGCTCCGAGCTCGACCACGCGATCGAGCGGCTCGATCATTTCAAGAGCATTCAGCACCAGATCGAAACCACCGCAATGCATTGAGGCAGCGACGGGCGCCGGCAGGCAGCCGCCACCTGGTTCACTGTCATTCACCTGCGAAGGCGGGTGATCCAGCATCCCAGAGACGTCAGCGATCGATTCGATAGGCCGCGGCGTGCTGCGTCGCCCGGTCCCGCCTACGCCGAGGCTTCGGCGGGCGCGCAAGCCGGACGACGACGGCGAGCTCGAGCGTTTTCGAGCGAAGTGGATACCGGTTCGCGCGAAGAAAAACGCGTCAAGACAAAGAAGCTAGAGCTTCCGTTCCGATTCCATGGGAACGGAAAAGGCTCTAGCAGCGCGGTCGGTGGAACGCGGCGGCCGGGGTGGATGCCACCCCGGCCATTGCTTTGTTGAAGCCTTCCGTTCCCGCCGCTTTGCGGCGGAGGGAGCGGCATCATCTCTTAGTTAGCGCAGCAGCTGCAGCACGCTCTGCTGCGACTGGTTGGCGAGGGCCAACGCCGAAACCGCGATCGACTGGCGGGTCGACAGCGCCTGGCTGTTGGCCGCTTCCTCATTGGTGTCGGCCAGCGTGAGGTTCGACGCGCCGGTCTGCAGCACGTTGATCAGGTTCTTGTTGAAGTCCTGACGGATCTGCACCATCGAAAGGTTCGAACCGAGCGAAGAGGCTTCCGAACGCAGCGTCGTCGAGGCCGCGTTCAGCGCGCTGAGCGCCTTGTTGGCCGAGCTGTTGTCCAGGAAGTCCGTGCCCGCGGTCAGGGTCGAAAGACCGAGGCCCGCGATGTTGAACGTCACGCCGGTGATGCTCAACGTCGACTTGCCGGATTCATCGAACACCAGTTTCAAGGTGTCGCCGTTCAACAGGTTCACGCCGTTGAAGGACGTGTCCGACGCCGTAGTGTTGATCTGCGCCAGCACGTTGTTGTACTGGCCGACCAGACCCGCACGCGAGGCCTGCGCGTTCGGATCGACAACCGGCGCCGCCGCGGCTGGGACGCCTTTGAAGGCGCCAACCGTAGCGGTGACGGCGGTTCCTCCGATCGCGCCCATGGTCGCAGAAGCCGCATCGTTCGTAGTGGTGATGGTGATCTTGCCCGACGTGTCGATCGAAGCCTGCAGGTTGTTCGCGGCCAGTGCGGCGTTGAGCTGATTCAACGTCGATATCTGGCCGTCACCGGTCCCGAAGGTGATGTTGGTCGCCGTACCGCCGGCGGTGGCGCCGACGGTCAGCGTCTTGCCGGACATCGAGAGATCGCTGGTGGTGCCGGCGGTCAGGCCGAGCGCCGAGAGCACGTTGGTGCTGCCCGAGATCGCCAGGTTCTGGGTCGTGCCGGTTTGCAGCACGATCTGGCCGTTCGACACCGACGAGGCCGTCGTGCTGCCGGTGATGGCGTCGATCGCGCTCAACACGTCACCGATGGTGAGTGCCGAGCCTGTGCCGATGCCGATCGTGACGTTGCCGGAGGCGTCGGTCGTCGAGGTGGTCGCGCCGGTCGAGAAGGTGATGTTCTTGCCGTCGACGGTCAGGACCGCGCCATTGGTGATCGCGGTCGCGAGGTCGCTCGCGAGGTTGGTCGTCGCCGAGATCGCGACCGTGCTCGAGGTGGCATCGTTGTTGACGGCGGTGCCGGTCACGGAGGTGGCCGCATTGGTCGTTGCGGGAGCGAGACCGAGCGTGCTGACCGCGGTGCCCCCGATCACCAGGTTCTGGTTGCCGGTCTTGATCTTGAGCTGACCCGTGCCGGAGACCGTGGAGCCCGTGGCGCCGGTGATGGTGTCGATCGCGCCCAGCAACTGGCCGACAGTCGCCGCCGTTCCCGCGCCGATGCCGACCGTGACGTTGCCGTTGGCGTCGGGCGCCGACACGCCACTCTGCGAGGCCGAGAACGTGATGGTCTTGCCGTCGATGATCAGGGTCGAGTTGTTGGCGAGCTGGCTCGACAGCTTGTCGAGCGTGGTCGACGTCGAGATCGCCACCCGGGTGTCGTCGTTGATGACGTTGCCCGTGGCAGCAGTGCCCCGGGTGGTCGTGCCGGCGGAGAGACCGAGCGCGGTCAGCACGTTGGATGTGCCGTCGCCCGCGATCGTCAGGTCCGTCGATGCTCCAGCGTGGAGCACGAGTTGGCCCGCCGAGACGGAGCTGGTGCTGCCGCCGAGCGTGTCGATCACCGTCTCCAACTGGGCGACGGTGGAGTCGAAGCCGATCGTGTAGTTGCCGCCGCTGGCCGTCGCCGCACCCGTGTGTGCGGACGAGAAGGTGATGGTTTTGCCGTTGACGGTCAGGACCGCGCCGTCGTCGATCGCGGTCCCCAGGTGGCTCAGCGTGGTGCTCCCCGCGATCGGCTGGGCCGCGGGGGTGGTGAGGCCGTTGCCGGTGACGGTGGACGGGATCTTGGTCGTGCCGGCGGAGATACCCAGTGCGGAGAGCACGTTGGAGGTGCCCGAGACCACCAGGTCCTGCGTCGAGCCGGTCTGCAGCACGATCTTGCCCGCCGACACTGACGAAGCCGTCGTGCTGCCGGTGATGTGGTCGATCGCGCTCAGCACGTCGCCGACCGTGAGCGCCGAGCCTGTGCCGATGCCGATCGTGACGTTGCCGGAGGCATCGGTCGTCGAGCTGGTCTGACCGGTCGAGAAGGTGATGTTCTTGCCGTCGACGGTCAGGACGGCGCCGTTGCTGATGGCGGCCGCGAGGTCGTTCGAGCCGCTGCCCGCGGTGCCGACCAGCCTGGTGGCGGCCGAGATCGGGCTGGCGCCGCCGGTGATGGCAGCGGAATTGACGGCAGTGCCGGTCGCGGCGGTGTTGCCGCTCGGCGTGCCGAGCAGGTTGTTGGCGTTCGCGCCGGAGATCGCAAGCGAGGTCACGCCCGACTTGGTCGAATAGCCGGTGGGGCTCTGCAGCACCTGGTTGGCGATCGACTGTGCGCTGGCCACCAGGCTCTGCAGCGAGGTGATGCCGGTGTTGGCGGCTTGCAGGACCTGAACGCCGTTACCGATCGCATCGAGCAGGTTGCCGATGTCGGAGGCGCGGTTATTGAGACCCTGCGCGGTGAAGTAGTTGGTCGGGTTGTCGAGAGCCGAGTTGACCCTGTTGCCGGTGGCGAGGTCGTTTTGGGTCGTCGCGAGCAGCGATGCGGTCGACTGCAGCGACAGGAGGTTTTGGCGGACGGCCGCCGAAAGCACGATACCAGACATTTGCTCAATCCCTTTCTAGGTTTCACGTCGGAGCAGCAAAGTGATACCGCTCTCGACCGGCAAATGGATACCGCCAAAAGTAAAACGGATCGTAAAACTACGGAGAACGATGAACGAGTCGTAAATTTCCGGGACGGTGCGTTCGGCGTTCGGCGGCGTGGTTGCGCCGCTCCGCTCGATGTCGAGACGGCCGGCCTGTTGGACGACGACCGGAGCCGCCGAACGCGGTTGCCTGCTGGAACTTCCGGCGGCATGGTACAACCGCGATGGTCGTCCAGTTCGGCTGGTGCCGCCAATCCGAAATCCGTCCGCGCGGCCGAAGCGTTGCAGGGATTTCGGATCGATAGCGGCACTCGGAAGTCCTCGAGAGATGTTGCGGCGACATCGCACGGACTTCTGAAGCTGGGGCCAGTCGTCCTCATGAAGCGCAAGATCGCGGCGATATTCGCGGCTGATATCGCCGGCTATTCACGACTCGTCGCCGAGGACGAGGAGGAGACGCTGCGGCGTCTCGCCGCCTATCGGTCCGTCACCGACGACTTCATCGCCAGGGCCGGCGGCCGGATCTTCAACACGGCGGGCGACATCGGCGCGCAGGAGGTCAAGAACATCCCGACGCCCGTGCATGCCTACATGGTGGCGATGCGGCGCGAGGACGGCACCACCACGCCGCCGCGGGTGTCATGTCATCGTGATCGGCCCGTTCATGGTGGGTGCGAATTGAGCCTGCTCAGCGCACAAACGTCGCAAACTGCTTCGCCACCGCGCGATACACGTCGCGGCGGAACGGCACCACGAGGTCGGGGATCAGGCTCAACCGCTCCCAGCGCCAGGCGTCGAACTCCGCCGGCTGGCCGTTGCGCGGCGTCAAGGGATCGATGTCCGTCTCGTGCCCCGTGAAGCGCAGCGCGAACCATTTCTGCCGCTGGCCGCGAAACTTCGACAGCCGGTGCGGTGGTCCGTCGTAGGGCGGAAATTCGTAGGTCAGCCAGTCGGTCTCGCCGAGATACTCGGCGCTCCTCACCGACGTTTCTTCCCACAATTCACGCAGCGCCGCGGTGCGCGGCTCCTCGCCCGAATCGACGCCACCCTGCGGCATCTGCCATTCGAGCCCGGGCGCGATGATCTCGGGACCGTCGTCGCGGAAGCGCCGGCCAATCAGCACCAGGCCGTCGGCGTTGAACAGCGTAATGCCGACATTCGTGCGATAGGGCTTGGCTTCCGACATCCAGACACTCCGAAAACGCGAAGCGTCTATAACAGATGCCGCGGCGCCAAATGTGACGCTGATCGCTTACGCGATTGTCGAGTGATATGAGTGCCGGCTTTCGCGAAAGATCGACGCCTATTTGACGGAGAGCGCGGAAAATTCCTTGACCACGCGCTCATAGACCGGGCGCTTGAAAGGCACGATCAGCTCGGGGAGGTTCTGCATCGGCTCCCAGCGCCAATCGACGAATTCAGCCTTGTGGCCGCCCCCACCGGGATGGGCAACGTTGATCTCGGCATCCCGACCGGTGAAACGCAGCGCGAACCATTTCTGACGCTGGCCGCGATAGCGGCCCTTCCAGGCACGGCCTGCCACGGTGCGTGGAATGTCGTAGATCAGCCAATCGTCGATCTCGGCAAGCTTCTCCACCGACCGTACGCTGGTCTCCTCGTACAACTCGCGCCTGGCGGCTTCCCAGGTGTTCTCGCCGGGATCGACGCCGCCCTGCGGCATCTGCCAGACATGGGATTCATCGACATGCTCGATGCCGCCGGCGCGGCGGCCGATGAAGACCAGCCCGGCTGCGTTGAGCAGCGTGATGCCGACGCAGGTCCGGTAGGGCAGATCCTCGTAGCGCGTCATTCGCCCGATGCCTCTCGCCTGCCCCCAACCCTGGAGCCGCATCCCTTGCCGTCAGCGATGCGGGGCGGGCGAGGCACCTTAGCTCGATTTTGATTTCAGCATCGTGGTTGTCAATGGGACAAGCAGGATGCCATGGGCGTCCAGGGTCTTGAGCCAGGCCCCGATCCGCTCGATCGAGACCGGCAGGGCCGAGGCGGTCCCGACCGCCGATCCGCGTTCCTTGGCGGTGGTCTCGAGCCTGGCCAGCGCATGGTCGATTTCTCCAGGCGTGGGCACGGCGTCGATCTGGACGTCGCCTCTGGCAAAGGGCACGGCGAGGCTTGCAGCCAGCGAAGCGGCGACGCTGCGCGGCGCCGAGCCGTCGTCGAAATAGCCGAGCCCACGCTTGGATATTTCGCGGATGACCGGCTGCATCGCAGGCTCGGTGGCGACGAAGCGCGCCCCCATGAAATTCGCAACCCCGGCATAGCCCTGCAGCCGACCGAGGTGCCAGGACAGGCGGTCGAGATTCTGCTCGGCGCCGAGGTTGGCGAGCAGCGTCTGCGGTCCCGGATCGTTGTCGGGATAATCGTAGGGCTCCATGGGGACCTGGAGGAATACCTCGTGGTGCTCGGCTCGCGCCCGCTCGGCGAGCTTCGCCGGATCGGAGCCGTAGGGCGTGAAGGCCAGCGTCACAGCGGGCGGCAATTTCACGATCGCCTCTGCCGTCTTGGCCGCGCCGACGCCAAGACCGCCGATGACGATCGACACCACCGGCATCTGCGCCGCTTTCGCCCGGTCGGCCGGTGCGGCGTAGGTGCTGAACGACTTCATTCCATCGGAGACGACCGGGATCATGCCGTAGCGGCCCTTCTCCAGAAGGCGCCGGTCGACGCCCGCCATCACGGTGGCGGGCTGGCCGTTGTCCTCACGCGCGTCGAACTTCTCGGGGGAGATCACGACGTCATGACGTGCGCCGCTCGAGCCATCGATGATCGTGACGGTCTTCTGCTCGCCCGCCGTGGCCGGCTTGGTTCCGGCGTGCGGCTCATGGCCGCCGGGGGGCGCGGCAGCCATTTTGTCGTCGGCGGACTTGCCCTGCCGCAGGGCGACATGGGCAACCGGCTCGCCGCCGAGCGGGTCGTCGCCGAAAATGGCGAAGCCGGCGAAGGCGGCGAGAAACAGCCCGAGCCCCACGGCGAGGAGCTGCATAACCGTGAAGGGCAGCCCAAGCCGACGCCTGCGTCGCGGCGTGCTCTGTCCGAGCGGGGCACTCAGATCGTCGGCCGCTTCTGCCATGAATTTTCCCGAATCAACGGGGCCGACACTA
Source organism: Bradyrhizobium sp. (assembly GCF_019242285.1). Classification (GTDB taxonomy): domain Bacteria; phylum Pseudomonadota; class Alphaproteobacteria; order Rhizobiales; family Xanthobacteraceae; genus Bradyrhizobium. The sequence goes on along the minus strand of NZ_JAFAVV010000656.1, from coordinate 1,641 downwards.
GCATGGTTGGGCGAATGGGAGGCAGACGGGCGCCGCACAGGAACCGGCGGCCCTCAAAAGCAAAGGGGCAGCCCATGGGCCACCCCTCCGATGCCGGTCGACCGTTGAAGGCGCAGCGCGTGCTACCGCAGCGAGGCCTTGTCGCCGGAAGCGCCATCGCTACCGGCCGGAGCAGGGGTCGACGCGCTCGACTTGATGCCGTGCAGCAGATCGTCGGCGACCTTGAGCGCCTTGTCGTCCTTGGGATCTTGCGGCAGGTAGGATTGCGAGCCGGTCTTCTCTTCGCCCTCCGCCCCCTTGAGATGGCCGCGGAGCGAGGCTTCACCCTTGGTGTCGGTGCGCGCCTTCAGTTCGTCCGGCACGTCCTGCAGCACCTCGATGTCGGGAACGATACCCTTGGCCTGGATCGACTTGCCGGAAGGCGTGTAGTAACGCGCGGTGGTCAGACGCAGCGCGCCGTTGCCGCTGCCGAGCGGGATGATGGTCTGCACCGAGCCCTTGCCGAACGAGCGCGTGCCGACCAGCGTCGCGCGCTTGTGGTCCTGCAGGGCGCCGGCGACGATCTCGGAGGCCGACGCCGAGCCGCCATTGATCAGCACGATGACCGGCTTGCCCTTGGTCAGGTCGCCCGGATGCGCGGTGCGACGTTGTGTCTCTTCCGGATTGCGGCCGCGGGTCGAGACGATCTCGCCGCGCTCGAGGAAGGTGTCGGACACCGTCACCGCCTCTTCCAGGAGGCCGCCGGGATTGTTGCGCAGATCGATGACGAAGCCCTTCAGCTTGTCGCCGATCTGGTTCTGCAGATTGCCGATTTCCTTCTTCAGGCCCTCGGTGGTCTGCTCGTTGAAGGTGGTGATGCGGATGTAGCCGATGTCGTCGGCCTCGACATGCGCGCGCACCGAGCGGACGCGGATGTTGTCGCGCATCAGCGTGACGTCGATCGGATTGTCGACGCCCTTGCGGATGATCTTCAGCCGGATCTTGGTGTTGACCGGCCCGCGCATCTTCTCGACCGCCTGGTTCAGGGTCAGGCCCTGCACGGCTTCATCGTCGAGCGTGGTGATGATGTCGTTGGCGAGGATACCGGCCTTCGAGGCCGGCGTGTCGTCGATCGGCGAGACCACCTTGATCAGGCCGTCTTCCATCGTGACTTCGATGCCGAGCCCGCCGAATTCGCCGCGGGTCTGCACCTGCATGTCGCGGAAGCTCTTCGCATCCATATAGCTCGAATGCGGATCGAGCCCGTTGAGCATGCCGTTGATCGCCTGCTCGATCAGCTTGCTGTCGTCCGGCTTCTCGACGTAGTCGGCGCGCACGCGCTCGAACACGTCCCCGAACAGGTTGAGCTGGCGGTAGGTGTCGGCAGCGGCGGCGCGCGCAGCGGAGCCGATCCCGACCATCACGGTGCGCGGTTGGGTCATCACCAGCGTCAGCGCCGCGCCTGCGGCCGCACCGATGAGAATCAGGGACGTCTTGCGCATCATCCGCGCACCTTTCCGCTTTCTGTCGTCGCCCACCAGGGGCTCGGGTCGACGGGGGTCCCGTCCTTGCGAAACTCGATGTAGAGTACCGGCTGACTCGAACCTGTCGCGATCGCGGCCGCTTCCTGCCCGCCCCCCATGATCGCGATCGGCTCTCCGG
>NZ_JAFAVV010000655.1 GCF_019242285.1 Bradyrhizobium sp. | reverse complement strand
TCATTACCCGGCCGCGGACAGAACGTCGCGTCAGACCGATTAAGAGCGGAGCCGTCGAACGGTTGCATGTGCAGAGCAGCGTTTTGATGCCGCAAGAAGTCGCCCGGATTGTTTTTCGACTCAAAGGAGAAGCATGAGTTCTCGGCGAGGCCACGGCGGACAACCCAGGTTGCGTCACCCTTGTCCCGCTCAGCGCTGCCGGATGTGATCGGCGCGATGACAGCGACGCCGTTCTGGTTACGGATATAGTTTCCGGTGCAGCATGCCGTAGTCGCTTGCAGCGAGATTTCCGAACCCGGTACCAGCGTTCCAGACAGGCCGGTGGGCGCGCCATAGCGGACCTCTACAATGTTGGACTGGACCGCGCTATCGGCGCTGTCGGTGGGAAAACCGGCCGTCATCACGCCTTCGAAGAAGGAGCCCGCGGAGGCATGGCTGTTATCTCCTCCAATGCCCAGGATGATCGCGCCTTCCTGACGCATCGGCGCATATCCAACTGGAAGGGCGCCAGAATAGATTGTGTTGAGCCTGCCCGAGCATGCGTCGCCCCACTTCAGCGCAAACCTGGTCTGGCCATTGTTCTTCAACCAGGCTGATATGAAGGGGCGTGGCCCACCGCTGACATTCGATGCGGGATTGCAGCTTCGCTTGTCCCAGTGGAATATTCCGTTCTCCAGGTCAGCCTGCACGCCGGGCTCTGCCGGTCCGTTGCCGCAGTCAGGCCACTCTAAATCTCTGCTTACGTTGACTGCGTCCATGTGGCCGGCGCCGGTGTCATCGCCGCTCGTCTCGGCGTTGCCATAGTCGAAACAGCAGCCCGAATTGTAGTGGGTTCCAGAAGAGACCATGTACATTCCTTCCGGCTCTCCCTTGACCGCAACGCCCGATGTCCGGTTGTTGCGATAACCCATCCCAGGCGAAATCGAGACGCCGTAGACCTGGTGACCGCCTGCGGTAATCGGCAACGCGTCCGCCGCGGCGCCGAGGTCGGAACCATCGGGCCCAGGTCCTCTAAAATGTCCGCCAGCGGAGATTGCGAGGTCGTTGTGCCTCGGCGATTGATCGTAGATTTTGGTGATGATGCAGCCGGTGTTTGCGCAGAATGCATCTTGTGTCGCAGCGTTCGCGTAGCCGTCGGAAAGTAGATCGATGTTTTCGGTAGCGTCGTCCGAAGCCCTCTTCACCTGATATAGCGGGCCGGCATATTTGGCGTACAGCGATCTCACCGTGCTGTGCGCGGCGACGCATGGCGTATTTCCGGCCGCGTAGATGTCGCAGGGCCTTTGTTTGACGATCTCGGAACGCGCGGCGCGAAGCCCGATCGAGCTTCCAGCCATCAAGCCGACGGCGATCGCCAAGACAGCGCGGCCCCTCCTTGGCAGCAATAAGGACCGGAATATGCTCATGATTTGTCTAATCCTCTCATCGCAGCCACAACGTTCTTGCGAAGATTAAGAGAGCAGGGCCCCTAACCGTGCTAGCTCTCCGCCCCGTAACCTGCTTTCTGACGGACAGAGGAATTGCAGGCGGTCGCGCCTCTGGCCGAAGGGATACTTACTTGGGCTGTACCGCAGGTGAACATTCTGCCATCAGCCGCGAGCCGTTGAGTGTCGAAGGAGAGTTCGCCCAAGCGCTTCCGCCAGCTGAGCCGAAAAAGGTCTTGAACCGGTACTTCCTCGCCTTCGACGACAAAAGGCCGCCAAGGTGCGTTTTGAACCCCTTAGATTAAATTTTTGACATGACGCAAGAGGCCACAAGTCTGCCGTGCGCCGAAGGGAGCACGTGCACGGACACGGTAGACTTTCGAATTTGCGCATGACGACATCCGCAAGCGTCAAAGCTCTCGCGCTACTCGTCCTCCTCACCGCTTCGGCGCGCGCGCAAGATGCTGCAGTCGGCAAGACCGGTGCGCCTGCCGCCGCGTCGCCGACAAACGTCGCGACGGATGCCGCAGGTAGCATTCGCGTTCGCGTCGGTGTGCCCTATGTGGCGCGTGGGCCTGGCGCCATCGCCGATAGTTGGTTCACGGAAACAAAGCTTCCCGACGGGCGCTATCGCGGCTTCACCGCGCTCGGCTCGACCCTCGCCATCGATGGCAAGGAACCGTATAGCATGGCCGGTCCCGCTGCCACAGTGCTGAAGCCGGGGCCGCCGGGCAGTCCGTCGTCCTGTGGCGAGTGCATCCAGCACGTGGAGCGTCAGGGAAAGACGCTTGTCGGTTGGGTGCATAACGAGACTGCGTGCAATTATGCCAAGGGACAGACTCACGCCTCGATGACGATTGCCACGTCGTCCGACTACGGACTGACCTGGGCCATCGAGGGACCCATCATCACTGGGACCGATCCGCCGGCGGCCGGCAAGGACACCGGCGACAGCTGCCCGACCGTCATCAGAGACAAGGATGAATTTTACTACGCCTATTGCCTGCGCAACGGCGGACAATCCTGGAATGGTGGTTACACTTTTCTGGCGCGCGCGCCGATCGCGCGGCCTGGGCCCGGAAATTGGAATAATTTTATAACGGCAGCTTTGACGAGCCGGGCGTCGGAGGCAAGTCAAGTCCAGTCGAGGCATTGGCCGTCGGCTATTGGCTGACGGAAGACAAAACGGTCAGCATCAAATGGGTCAGAGGCGG
>NZ_JAFAVV010000489.1 GCF_019242285.1 Bradyrhizobium sp. | reverse complement strand
CGGGATCATGATCGTCTACCAGATCGTCTCGACGCAGGTCAGCCGGCAATTGCCGCAATTCGCGACAATGAAGGCGATCGGGTATCCCGACCGCTCGCTGGCCGGCACGGTCAGCGCGATGTCGCTGTTGATCGTCGTCGCCGGGTTCATTCCGGCCTTGGGCGCCGCGTTGGGGCTCTACTCGGTGATCCGCCAGAAGACCTTACTGCCCGTGACGATGAGCGAGACGCGCCTCCTTGCCGTCTTCATCGCTGCACTCGCGATGGCCTTGATTTCGGCGCTGCTGTCAGTCGGCAGTCTGCGCCGCGCCGCGCCGGCCGACGTGTTCTGAGGGGGTCGGGTTCTGTCGACCGCTCCCACCTCTCTCGGACACTCACCAGCGGGACTCGCCGGAATAGTCCAACGGGGCCCGGTCCCGCTCGCCTGGCGCAATCTTGTTTCGAACAAGTCGCGCTTGCTGCGCTCGGCCGGCGGCATCGGGTTTGCGGTGCTGCTGATGCTGATGCAGCTCGGCTTCGAGCAGGCCTTTTTCGAGAGCGCGTTCGCGGTCATCCGCAGCCTCGACGGCGATATTCTGCTGCAGAGCGTACATAAATATCAGTTTGCGACGCGCGATCCGTTTCCCCGCGTCGATCTCGACAAGGTGCGCGACGTGCCGGGTGTCGCGAGCGCGCGGCCGCTCTACGCCGACTGGTTCAACTTTTTCTGGAAGAACCCGATTGACGGCAAGATTTTTCTTGTCCGCGCCTTTGGTTCTGATCCAGATGCGCCGGTCCTTTCCTTCGCCGACGTCAACGCCGACCGCGACAAATTGAAGGAACCGAATACCGTACTCGTCGACCGGCGCGCCCGGCGGTTTCTTGGCATGAGCACTGGAGCTACTGAAGCCGAGCTCAACGGTACCAAAGTCAAAATCGTCGGCGGTTTTGATCTAGGCCCCGATTTCCAGAGCGACGGTACGGTCATCATGAGCGACCGAACCTTTGCAAGCCTTCTCCGCGGCCCTTCCGGCGTCGATGTCGGGGTCGTCAAGGTGAAATCCGGCGACGATCCGGTTGCCGTTCAGCAATCCCTGAGAAAAGCATTGCCCGATACGATAGCGGTATTCACCAAGCAACAGCTGATCGAGTTCGAGCGCAAGTTTCAGGCCGACGTGTCCTCGGCCGGACCGATTTTTGCGATGGGCACCATTGTCGGATTTGTGGTTGGGATGCTGATCTCGTATCAAGTCACCTACACTGATCTTTCCGACCAGCTGCCGCAATATGCGACATTAAAGGCAATGGGATATCGAACCGGTTATCTGCTGCGCGTGGTGTTCGAACAGGCGGCGTTCAATGCGCTTGCCGGGTGGATCCCGGCATTGCTGCTCAGCCTTCTGCTCTATTACATCATCGGTCGATTAGCGTTATTGCCGCTGCACATGACGATGCGGCTGACGCTCCTCAGCCTCGGCCTGACCCTAGGAATGTGCCTGATCTCGGCGGCGATCGCAGTCCGGCGAGTGATCACCGCAGATCCGGCCGAGGTGTTCTGATGTGCGCCGCTCTGGTTGCCGAGCAAGCGGCGGCGCCGCCGATCGCGCGGCCTGCCGCACCGGAACAAGCCGTGCGCGTGCACGGGCTGAACCATTATTACGGTGAGGGCGAAGCGCGCAACCAGGTCCTGTTCGGCAACTCGATCGAGATCCCCGCAGGTCAGCTCGTTGTTATGACCGGCCCCTCGGGCGCCGGCAAAACCACTCTGTTGACCCTGATCGGGGCACTGCGCTCGGTTCACGAAGGCAGGATCGAGGTGCTTGGCCGCGACCTCTCGCGACTTGCCGGCGGCGAGCTCGTCGATGTGCGGCGCGACATCGGTTTCATCTTTCAGATGCACAATCTGTTCGATGCGCTGTCCGCTTACGAGAACGTCAAGATGGCGGCACAGCTCGCTAATGGCGAGCTGGGCGACCTGCGGCAGCGCTGCGCCGGGATCCTGGAGCGCCTGGGGCTAGGCCATCGCGTCGACCACAAGCCGAGGTTTCTCTCGGGCGGCGAGCGCCAGCGGGTCGCGATCGGCCGCGCGCTCGTCAATCAGCCAAGGCTGATCCTCGCCGACGAGCCGACCGCGGCGCTCGACAAGGATTCGACGATGAACGTAATCGACTTGCTCAAGCAGACCACGATCGGTTACGGCGCGGCCGTCATGATGGTCACCCACGACCACCGGATCATCGATTC